>NZ_QRKI01000010.1:94451-212145 GCF_003471885.1 Bacteroides sp. AM16-24 | reverse complement strand
GCAAAGATATGGCAGCTAACAACTTATGTCAAGGCGGAAAATAGAATGGTTACGCAAGTAGATTCTATTCCCCTTTTATGCCAATCAGAAATGCCTGTTATCTCAGCCTCAACCTATCTCCCACTTCAGGAATATATTCATCATCTTTCCGGTTCATCTTATACAGGTTCTTCAACCGTATACCGTACTTTTGAGAAATGGTATGCATGGAGTCGCCATCTTTCACGATGTAAACCGTATACCGCTTAGAAGCTTTCTTTTTCTTACCTTTCAAATAAATGATATCACCCGCCTCCAACGTATAATCCTTATGCAGGTCATTGTACTTCACAAGCTTCTTCCAACTGATATCGAACTCCTTGCCCAATAAGCGGAAAGTATCGCCGTCACGAGCTACGACATAGGCTATATCATTAGCTATATATACCTGATGCGGATTAGCCAGCCAGGGTTTCTTCTTCAGTTCTTTCTCCCAATTACGGTTTTCACGATTACTCATACCGCGACTGTCATACTTATAAAGTTCATAATCCTCTATAATCGTTATCAGACGGTTCGCATAAGAGGGATCAGTAGCATATCCGGCTTTCTTCAAACCACGTGCCCAACCTTTATAGTCCGTAACCTTCAAATCGAACAGGAATGCATAACGTGCACCCCGTTTCAGAAAAGCAGAATGATCTTCATAAGAATCTCTGGGATTACTGTAAGCCCGAAAACATTCATTGCGGGCATCGTCATCATGACGCACTGTGCGTCCACGCCAGTTACTACCGCACTTAATACCGAAATGGTTATTACTTTTGCGTGCCAACGCACTTTGTCCGGCACCACTTTCAAGAAGTCCCTGAGCCAGAGTTATACTGGCAGGTATCTTGTGTTCCTTCATTTGTTGTACAGCAAGCGGAGCATACTTCTCTATATATTCCACGTAACGGGCATTCTTGCGCTGCGCCTGAGCGGCAACGGTACAAACCAGAAGTGCCAGGATTGCAGTGAGTCTGATAGCGTTCATTCTATTCATAGCAATATAAGTTGAGGTACAAAAATCTTAAAAAGAATTGGAATTACCAATCTCTTTTCTAACTTTGTAACATTAATTACAATATACATCACTGCCTTATGAAAGATTTGACCTTACAAATTGACATTAAAATATACGATTATAGTGAATTAAGTGATGCCGACCGCCAACTCATAGATTCAGCGCGCGAGGCTACCCGGCGTAGCTATGCCCCCTATTCACACTTTTCAGTAGGCGCCGCTGCCCGATTGGCAGACGATACGGTTGTCACAGGTACCAATCAGGAGAATGCCGCTTACCCGTCGGGGCTTTGTGCCGAACGTACCACTTTATTTTATGCAAACTCCCAATATCCCGATCAGGCAGTAGAAACTCTTGCCATTGCCGCGCGCAATGAACGGGATTTCCTGGATGATCCGATTCCCCCTTGTGGTGCATGCCGCCAGGTAATGCTTGAAACGGAAAAACGCTTCAAGCACCCCATGCGCATTTTACTTTTCGGGAAAAAGGGTATCTATGAGATGAAGAATGTAGGTGCTTTGCTACCTCTGTCATTCGATGCATCTTCCATGGAGTAATCCTTTTGATTTTTGGGGTTTATTTCCCTATCCATTTACTGACCATCCTGCGTAACTCGAGTGGCGAAACAGGTTTGGTCAAAAAGTCATTGCAACCCACATTGAGTGCCAATGCCCTATCATCGTCGTAAGCAAATGCCGTAAGGGCAATGATGGGCACCCGGGCACCGCCTTCCCTTAACATAACGACTGTATCTATTCCGTTCATACCCGGCATCTTCATATCCATAAATATAAGATCAGGAGATTGAGTATTGAAAAGCTCTATAGCCTCATTACCATCATGTGCCCTCAGCAGACGATAATCCTTCCTGAGAAGTGCCTCGATCAATAAATAGTTGCTGTCTATATCCTCGGCCACCAGAATCAGAGGTTTATAATTTCTTGAGATGATCTTTATAACCTGGTCACCACCCTTTGTTACAGTATCCGAGTCCAATGAGGCATCAAGCGTATATGGATGTGTGAACCAGAAACACGAACCTTCTCCCTCACGGGAGTCTACTCCAATCTCTCCTCCCATTCGCTCTACCAAACTCTGGCATATAGACAATCCAAGACCAGCACCTTGCGAAAATGAGTCGAGTTTTACAAAACGATTGAAAATCTCATGCTGCTGTTCAGCAGGAATACCCTTACCGGTATCCGTCACACAGAAACGCACCTGAGTGTCATTTTCCAATCTATAGGAAAGAGTAACCGATCCCTTGATCGTAAATTTCAAGGCATTCGTTACGAAATTAGAGAGTACTTGCATGATTCGGTTCTTGTCGGCATCAATCATTATCTGTGGCGAGCTTTCGTCAAAACGCAGTACAACCGCTTCCTCATGTTTTTTGTGTGAACAAGTGGAAATTACTTCACGACAAAGTCGGGGCAAATCCACCCTTGTTATAATGAGTTCCACCGTACCGGCCTCTATTTTAGAAATATCCAATATGTCAGAAATAAGGTTGAGCAACAGTTCGTTGTTCTCCTCTACTAAAGACATATACGATTCACGCTCATCATCATCGGCTTCGGCAAGCAAGCTTGAGAAGCCCACAATAGCATTCAGAGGAGTACGTATTTCGTGGCTCATATTAGCAAGGAATGCCGATTTTAGCCTATCTGATTCTTCTGCTTTTTCCTTAGCCTGAATCAACTCCAATTCTACCTGCTTACGGGTGGTGATATCAGTAGCCAATTCCATGATTGCCCATCGTCCGTCGAGCCACTTAATCGCCATACTCTGAATGGTATACCAGCGTTCGGTAACGGGATTGTAGTCTTCCCAGAAATGAACACCTGTGAACTTACGGTTGGCATCAAGCAACTGTGGTTTCGGGCAATGCGCACACAAACCGTTCAATCCTGCATTCAGCATTTTCCAGCATTCAGCATTTTCCGAAACCTGTCCGGCTTCTTCGCGGAAAGGTTTGTTTGCAAAGAGTACCTTCTGTGTATCATAATCGCAAACAAAAATATTGGCATTGATGTTATCCAATACTTTTTGCATAGTTCGTTGAGACAATTGCAGAGACGTTTCTACCTGCCAGCGTTTTGTAGCAGTGGATACAATTTGCGATATTTGACTCATTAACTCCACGTCCTTTTCATCCCACTGCTTATTCCAGCAGAAGTTAAATGACAGGAAACCGAAATGCACCCCTAACTGCGACAGAGGAAAAACGGCTATAGCTTTTACGCCTTGTACCTCAAGCATCTGGGTAATAAAGGGGTCGAGCGAATAGATATCGGACGTACAGATGATATGATTCTTTTCAAGCATGTCAAACCACGGCTTTCCCGCTTCAATGGTCATACTCCGCAGATAATCTATGGCCGGCTCGATACCATCGTTGCACCATTCGTTGGTGCAACCGTATGTGACCCCGTCAAGATGGTTTTCCCATGTTGCCAACCGGTCAACACCGGTATAACGGCCTATTTCAGCAAGTGCCATATTCATGGCTGTAGGTATGTCCGGTTCCAGTTGTAATATTTGCAACACTTTTATGAATAATGCCTGCCGCCGGTTGGTTGCTTCCAGATTTTCTTGAATGGCAATCAGGTCCTTAGATTTTTCTTCGACCATTTGTTCAAGCCGGTTACGGTACTGTTCCAGTTCCATGCCGACTCCTTCTTGTTCGGAATCAGTAGATTTCATACGAGATTTATTGAGATAAATTAAATATAATGATTGATTGTTCTCTGACGAGATTACATCCTATATTTTGCAAATATATGGTTTTATTTGGCAAATATGTGGTTTTATTCTACAATTTAAAGAAATCTTCTTAAAAACGGCATTCTACCTTAAAGTCTAATAATCGAAGGCTTATCGAAATACTCATAATATCCCCTTTTGGATAGTAATATTGCAATATCCCAAAGAAATACTTATCTTTGCGCCCACTAACTAATAATTACTACGATGAGAATTTCCAAGTAAAGACAAACATTTCGGTAAACATCACTTTTTACATGCTTTATAATTCAGAACGCTGAGCATCACAAACGTGAATGTTTAGCCAATACTGTGTTTGTCTATTCCCCTCCACAATTGAGATTTTATTGTATCCAAAGCACTTTTGGGCACAGTGTATTCACCTCTTTAAACACAGTATTTACCATGAGTATTATTATCAGAGACCTTAGCTATGTCCATTCCGACAAAGAAATCTTATTCCAACATTTGAACCTCGTTATCAACCCGGGAGACAAAATGGCACTGACCGGAAACAACGGTTGCGGAAAATCCACTTTAATGCGGATTATTGCAGGTGATTTATCTGCTACAACCGGAACGGTCAGCCACCCGGAACATCTCTATTATGTACCTCAACATTTCGGGCAATATGATGACCGAACCATTGCACAGGCTTTAAGAATAGATGGCAAACTGGAAGCCTTGCATGCCATTCTGAACGGAGATGTATCTGAAAAACATTTCACCACACTGAATGATGACTGGAATATTGAAGAACGTGCCCAAGCTACCTTGTCGGCCTAGGGAATGGATGGCATTCCCCTCTCCCGTCTGATAGATGGATTAAGCGGGGGAGAAAAAACACGTATCTTCCTTGCCGGCATGGAATTGCACTCACCTGTTGCTATTCTGCTGGATGAGCCAACCAACCATCTGGATGCAACAGGACGGCAACGGGTATACGATTTCGTACGACGCACTCCGGCCATTGTACTTGTTATCAGCCATGACCGTACCCTACTAAACCAGTTACCTGCCATTTGTGAATTAACCTCTAACGGACTAGCTTTCTATGGCGGCAATTACGATTTCTTTAAGGAACAAAAAGGAATCCAACTGAATGCCCTGCAAGAACAACTGGAAGAAAAGCAAAAAGCCCTGCGGCTTGCCCGGAAAACTGCCCGTGAATTGGCGGAACAAAAGGCAAAACAGAATGTACGGGGTGAAAAGGCTGCCATTAAGAAAGGCATTCCCCGCATTATGATGGGTGCTATGAGAAACAGGGCGGAAGTAAGTACTAATAAACTAAAAAGTGTACATACCGAGAAAGCTGAAAAATTACAGCAGGATATGCAAAACATAAAAAGTAATCTTCCCCTTGCAGATAAATTAAAAACAAATTTCAATGCCTCCACTCTGCATGAAGGTAAGATATTGGCTACTGCAAAAGAAATAAACTTTCAATATCCGGATGCTCCCCAATCCATATGGACAACACCATTAAGCTTTCAGTTACGGAGTGGCGACCGCTTCTATATTGAAGGCAATAACGGCAGTGGTAAATCTACATTGCTAAGGCTGATTTGCGGCGAACTCGCTACCGTCAGCGGAACACTTGATCGCATTGATTTCAGCACTGTTTATCTGGATCAGGAATACTCTCTTATCCATAATGAATATAGTATTCTGGAACAGGCGGACCATTTCAACCATCGTCATCTACCGGAGCATGAACTGAAAACGATTTTGAACCGTTACCTTTTTCCAGTAGCTACATGGAACAAGCCTTGCAAATTGCTTAGTGGTGGAGAAAAGATGCGTCTCTCTTTTTGTTGTCTGATGATTGCAGATAATACCCCGGATGTTTTCATACTGGACGAACCGACCAATAATCTGGATATTGAAAGCATCGAGATTATTACGGCAACCATCCGGGACTATACAGGAACGGTGATTGCCATATCACATGACAAGAAATTCCTGAAAGAAATAAACTGTAAATCATGGATCAGATTATAGAATAACCCGGTCAAGCCCATAAAAAAGAAATGATTCTAAAAGAGAATTTCTAATGAAAGGAAAAAGAAAAGAGTGATAAAGTGGTGAGGTGATAGAGTGATAAATTATCATTTATCAAAATAATCATGTACTTTTGTATTCCGGAATAAGTAACTTAACAGGTTTACAGATATGATACAAATTCGCCCCAGCCAGCTTTCAGATTTAGACTGCCTGATGGAGATATTCAATCATGCCCGCAAATTTATGGCATCTGTAGGAAACGGAAACCAGTGGATCAATGGCTACCCACAACGCGAGTTGATTGCCAAAGAAATCACCGACGGACATTGCTATGCATGTGAAGATGAGCATGGAAAAATCGTCGGCACATTCTGTTTTGTTCCGAGTCCCGATCCCTTTTATGCCATTATCGAAGACGGAGCCTGGTTGAATGATGATTCCTATTATGTGATTCACCGCATCGCCTCCGACGGAAGTTACAAAGGTATCGGCGATATCTGTTTAAACTGGTGCGCCAAGCAACATCCTAATTTACGTGCGGACACACATAAAGACAATATTATCATGCAAAATCTGCTCACAAGAAATGGCTTTATCCGCTGTGGAATCGTGTATGTATCTAATGGTACAGCAAGAATCGCATATCAAAAGATAGTCTGAACAATAATTGCTTTCACATAAATCTGTTATACACAGAATAAATAATCAAAAAACAGAAAAATCATAGAATAATGGAAGATACGGAGAAACAAGAACCTACGCAGTGGTTCGTCTTTTTTAAAGACCAACTGCTGCTGAAAAAGGAAAAAACAGAAAAAGGAGAAATAAAATACAGAGTACCTTACGGTACAGAACTACCGTTGAATCCCGGTACAGGTAGTACGATTCACGAAGTATTTCTACCTACGGATGAAATGGTACGTACATTCGCCATCGAACAACTCGTTGTGGAAACGGAAGAATGGGTTATGGTCAATCTCCGGGGTTCCTATGAATATATCACCTTGGATGAATATAAAGCTGCCGGAAAAGCATATCAGATATTGTATTGGGACCAACACAGCCGTTTTTGTCCTGCATGTGGTATGCCTACGGAACACAAGACACCTATCATGAAGAAGTGCCCTTCGTGTGCCTATGAAATATATCCGCCTATTTCTACAGCTATCATCGTATTGATACGTCGCGGAGAAGAAATCTTACTGGTACATGCCCATAACTTCCGCGGAACATTCTATGGCTTGGTAGCCGGTTTTCTTGAGGTAGGGGAAACTCTGGAACAATGTGTACAACGTGAAGTAATGGAAGAAACCGGATTGCGAGTGAAGAATATCACTTATTTCGGCAACCAGCCCTGGCCCTATCCCAGCGGGCTAATGGTAGGTTTTATTGCCGATTATGAAAGTGGAGAAATCAAGTTGCAAAAAGACGAACTCAGTGCCGGAGCATTCTATTCGAAAGAAAATATGCCGGAAATTCCACGAAAACTGAGCATAGCACGAAAGATGATAGACTGGTGGCTAAGCAATAATTAAAAGACGAAAAACATTCAAATAAAAACAGATTGCGGAGGACATGCATTCAACAAACGAACAACTACGAATGAAACGACTCTCATTCACATCAACCAATTAGCATGCAACCGCAATCTGTATATCTTCTCATCTCCCGGTCATCCGACCTTCATCAAATCATTCTAAATATATCCATCAGAAACAAAAGAGGATAATGGCAATTTATATCAACTGGTGCTTTCACTATTGAAAACGTTCTTACGCCACTAATTGCCAAAATCCCCTTTTACCATCCTGATGGCTATTAACTAAGGTTTAGGTTAGGTTCATACGTTGCATATAAAACGGCATTTAACAGAGAATGATTTCAGAGTTGACTTAAAGAAAGCAAAAGAACCTTAAAGCGGAAAGAATGTCCACGCTAACGGATAAAAAACAGAAAAGGTGCAACCCTTCGCAGGATTACACCTTCCCTTCTGCCTATCAGCAGTTTATCTTTCTCAAATACCGAGTGACTTGCGTACTGCTACCACCTTCTCTTCTGCTTCCGCATCAGCACTGGCATAGCATTTCGGGCAACCCATTTCACCCTTCACCTCAATATAGAACTTAATTTTCGGTTCAGTACCCGACGGACGAACAGAAATCTTTGTACCGTCTTCTGTGAAGTATTGCAGCACATTTGAAGCTTCCGGCATATCCAGTTCACTAACCTTTCCCTGGGCATCAGTAATCTTCAACGTCTTATAATCCTTAATCAGTTTAACAGGTGAACCTCCGATTTCCTTCGGCGGGTTAGCACGGAAATTATCCATCATGGCTTTGATTTCATCTGCACCGCTCTTACCGGGTTTCACTACGTTTACAGTCGTTTCTTTAGAGAAACCATACTCTACGTAGATATCCATCAGCACGTCATACAATGTCTTGCCCTGGTCCTTAGCCCATGCACAGATCTCAGCAAGCAGTGAGCAAGCAGAAACGGCATCTTTATCACGAACAAAGTCTTCTGCCAGGAAGCCATAGCTCTCTTCACCACCACCGATGTATTGCTGCTTACCTTCGCTCAAACGGATTTCACGTGCGATCCACTTAAAACCAGTGTAGCAATCACGCATTTCAATCTTATTCTTATCAGCTACAGCCTTAATCAATTCAGTAGTTACAATGGTCTTCACAATGAAGTCATTCGGCTGCATCTTACCCATTGCAATACGGTTCTTGATGATATAATACAGGAAGATCAGACAAGTCTGGTTACCATTAATAAGTACCCACTCACCCTTATCATCTTTACAAGCCATACCTACACGGTCAGCATCGGGGTCGCTGGCCATTACGATATCAGCATCGATCTTCTTCGCCAAAGCGATAGCCATAGAAAGTGCCTCAGCATTTTCCGGATTTGGAGATACCACTGTCGGGAAATTACCATCCTTCACCATCTGCTCAGGTACACAATTTACATTTTCAAATCCCCATTCTTTCAGAGAGGCAGGAATCAAAACACGACCTGCACCATGCAGCGGAGTATAAACAATGCTGAGATCTTTCTGACGCTTGATCACTTCCGGATCGATAGAAATGGAATGAACCATATCCAGATAGATCTTATCCACATCAGCACCGATAGTCTGAATCAGGTCTTTGTTACCTTTAAACTTAATGTCGGCAACAGTCACCTTATTTACTTCATCGATGATAGCGGTATCGTGCGGAGCAAGTACCTGTGCACCATCATCCCAATAAGCCTTATAACCGTTGTACTCTCTCGGATTGTGGCTTGCAGTGATATTAATACCACTTTGGCAACCGAAGTGACGGATAGCAAAAGAAACTTCCGGTGTAGGACGCAAATCATCGAAGAGATATACTTTGATACCGTTTGCCGAGAAGATATCTGCAGAAATCTGAGCAAACTTGTCGCTGTTGTTGCGGCAGTCATAACCTACCACCACAGAAATCTGCTCTTTATCCTTGAAGCACTTGTTCAGATAGTTAGAAAGTCCCTGTGTAGCAGCACCTACCGTGTAAATATTCATACGATTGGTTCCTGCGCCCATGATGCCGCGCAAACCACCCGTTCCGAATTCCAAATCCTTATAAAAGCAATCTATCAGTTCGGTTTTATCTTCGTTCTCCAACATGCGTTTCACTTCCGCCTGAGTTTCGGCATCGTATGCCGGGGTGAGCCATCTCTGGGCTTTCTCAGTTACCTGTTTGATAAGTTCCTGATTCTCCATATAATTATTGTTATTTTAGAGGTTAAAATATATCTGTTATTTGTAAGACACAAATGTAGGCGAATAAGTTCAAATATCCTACATTTTCATGAAAGATTTACACTGTATTGTACAGATTTCACAGGAGAAATGAAGTTCCTGTGAAATCTGCAACAGGGCATTATTCCGGCATTTTATAGCGGTCACCGGTTTGTTTAACATACTCTTCCAGGAATTCTTTCGGGTATCCGGGACGTATCACACCTGCCGGCTGACCGATGGAATTACGTTCGAACTTACCATCTTTCATACGCTTCACTACACCATCATTGTATTTTACGATAAGGAATTCACCGAGACACTTCCAGGTATCGAGTGTACTTTGGGCGGTCATATTCGTATAGTTAGTCAGGAATGCTTTTGCCTGGGCGGGATCTTTGGCATATAGTTTGGATGCCGCTGATTCAATGCCTTCCTGCGCATCATTGAAAGTAGTTTCCATCTCCGACTGGCTTGCACGTACATCCTCAATCATCAGATCATAGCGAGGATAAACCATATTCGCCACCCAATTGAAAATCCAGAAAGAAGAATTCCAGGAGAAAGTGATATAGTCGGCGCCATCTACGCGTGAGTAGCATACAGGCACTTTATCCGTGCAGCAATATACAGGTGTGAACACCGTCATATTGGCATCATCCGTACCGAACCAAAGTACACCACCGATAGCGTCGGGCATAGAAGAACGCATCTGAGATACAAAAACAAAACCGGATTGCTGGGTAGAAATAGGACGTTCATTAAAATATTCCTGGTCGTTCACCTTGAAAGAAAGTGGAGAAAGACGATAAGGTGTGTGGTAAGGGCCTGCACCGAAATCCTTGCTAATATCCAGCGGAGTACCTTCATAATGGTCGCGCATGGCATTCTTCACATCCTGTACGGAGATTTTGCGGTTTGCTTTCAGATAAAGCGGCATTGGCTGATCGGTTTTACCTTCTATATACGGAAGAAATTCTTCTCCACGGTCGGTAAACATATTGAAATAGCTCCATACACGGGCTTCACAGTAGCGACGTGCACCGAAATCCAGAGGAGCGTATGCATCTGCAAAACTGAAATCCTTATTCACGCCGGTAAAGTAACCTTTTTCGCGGGCAAAAGAAATCACATCGGAAGAATAAAGGCAATTATTCTTGTCGTTCATATCGAACTGATGGATACGGGACTGGTTGGCATGAGCAGAGATGCAATCATCCGGGATACGTACAGCTACCCATACGGCACCACGCACACCAGGGCCTTTACCTATCATTTCCATAATCCAGACCTCATTAGGATCGGCAATAGTGAAAGACTCACCACTGCTGTAATAGCCGTATTCCTGTACAAGATCGGTCATCACCTTAATGGCTTCACGGGCAGTACGGGCACGTTGCAATCCCAGGTAAATCAGACTACCGTAATCAATAATACCGGTAGTATCCACCAATTCCGGACGACCTCCAAAAGTAGTCTCGGCAATGGTAAGCTGGAATTCGTTGATGTTACCAATAACATTGTAAGTCTGGCGAGCTTGCTCTATCCGGCCCAGATATTTGCCGGTATCCCACTCATGCACATCCATCAGAGTGCCTTTCTTATGTACACCGGCAGGATAATGATATAACTCACCGAACAACCCGTAGGAGTCGGCAGAATAAGAAACGATGGTAGAACCGTCTGTAGAGGCATTTTTACCTACAATAAGATTGGTACAAGCCAATGCATTTGCCACGGCTACTACCATACCTAAGACGGAAAGAGTCAGTCTTTTACTTTTCATACTTCAGTTATATTAATTATTAAATCAAATGTCGCATACAAGCAGCTACCTACCAAGTCCGTATCATCTCCGTACCAACTCCGTGTCAAGTCCGTAGTTATAGACACGGAGATGGTACGGAGATGACAAAGTTCAGACACAGGGTTATTTACCAGACAAACTCAAACTTTTCTGTTGTCTGATTCCCGCATCCATCCGTTACAGTCATCTCCACAACATGCTTGCCTCCCTTTTTTACATGATTCGGGTCGAGCTTGCACACCAGATTCCCACTGATAGAATTGGGTTTACCAAACAAGGCATACTTGCCATCTATGGTTCCGCGGTAACTGCTGATACCAGTCTCTTCATCTTTTGCTTTGAATACGATACGCCCTGTACTTCCCCATTGTTTCGGATTAAGCGGAGTAATTTTAGGCGGTACGGTATCAATGGCAACAGTGTAAGTACCCAATTCACGGATAGTAGTTTTCATAAAACCATCTTCATATCTGCCACCGATATTATACTTCTTGCCACGGCTGCTCACACCTGCCACGTAATATTTCGTCGTATCTTCTAACGGACGATGACGCAGTCCGATACTCAATTCGCAACGGCCATGCAGAGGTATGCGTGTATCATTCAACTGATAGGTGAAAGCGATATCCCCACTATCAGCCCGTACAGTATAATTCAGGTATGCGTCGTCATAGAGCATACCTCGGGGGATGATCAGATTCAAGCCAGGTTCTTGCAGAATATTCACCTTATCCCAGCGAAAAACATATTTCTCCCGGTATTCCACAGGTTTTATTTCCGTACGCTTTCCATGTACGGTGAAACGCACTCTTGAAGTGTTTCCCAATGCATCTTTCAGCGTATAAACAAAGTGATAGGGACGTTCTTCATTGATCTCAATCAACCCCCGGTTGCCATTGGGAGCATGCAGCATGCGCAATGTATTTCCAGGCTCGATGAAAGACTTCATATACTGCCCATACGTCCACGAATTTATCATCCGGTTTTCGTTTTCCGAGAAACGGTCTACCACACTACGGAATACTTCCACACTATCTACTTCCAGAATGACAGTATGTACTCCATAACGATTGCTCACTCCGTCCATATAATCATAGGCACGAATAGCTGATCCTATCAGTCCCCAGGCAGTAATCGGCTGTTTGGGATTAAGTGGAAAAGCCTGATGCCTCTGATTTCCTCCCACTACTCCCCTGCCCGGCTGTGGAAAGAGCATAATGCCTTCGGCACGAGGAGCCGTATTGTCTTTCACTTTCTTCTTAAAGAAGGGCAACGGGTCGATATAATCGTCCGTATCCGCCTCAAACACATCCAAGTGCAGGTGTGGACCGAAAGAATAACCGGTGTTACCACTCAGAGCGATAACTTGCCCTGCCTTTACAGGATATTCACCCGGTTCGGGTGTAATCTCCACTTCCCATGACTCCTTTTCATATTGCAAGTCTTCTACCCTACGGGCTACATCGCCCACAAAAGTACTAAGGTGTCGGTTGATGGTTTTATATCCGTTATTATAGGCTACATCAAGCACATAACCCGAACCATGTGTGACACGGATACGCGAAATATATCCTTCGGCCAAGGCATGCACCGGCTTACCGATAGTGCCTCCTGTTTTAAAATCCAGTCCGCCATGAAAGTGATTGGCACGTATTTCACCGAAGTTCCCGGAAAAAGTAATGGGGAAATCGAAAGGCGGAGTAAAGGTAGCATCCTGTGCATGAACAGCGGCAGGAATCTGCACCCCACCGAACAAAAATAAAAAAGATAAATATATAGTAGATTTGGTATATCTATTCATAGGTGTAATCTTTGTTTTTAAACGCAGGCAAAGATAAAAAATATCCCCATCTTTGCCGCAATAAATATCATAATTGTACTTGCATAATTCCCCAAAAGACATATCTTTGCAACGCAAACTATATAATAAACACTTATATAAACATCAATGACCCATACAACTTTCACCTACACATGCCTTGTTTTAGCAATACTTATTGCCATAGGCTTTATAATAATGATTATCACCATACGTCGTTTACACAAGGCACAAAAGCAACTGCAAAAAGAGAATAAAACAGATGACCAGGAAAAAAAATATGACTGGTACAGGCACTAATCATTTCATATTCATACATGAACAACCTCCTGAGCAAAATATTGAAACTCAGCGGGCATCCGATTATTTCAGATTAAAACCTGTATAAAAATACTGTTGTAAAACACCTACTCTCAAAGTACATCGAAACACGGAAATCGCTACATTGCGACATGTTTAACCCCCAATTAAAATTGTAAGGTTATGATTATCGGAGTACCTAAGGAAATCAAAAACAACGAGAACCGTGTAGGAATGACCCCTGCCGGAGTAGCCGAGTTGGTGAAAAGAGGTCATACAGTGTATGTACAGGCGTCTGCCGGTACAAACAGCGGTTTTCCTGATGAAGAGTACACTGCAGTGGGTGCGAAAATGCTGCCAACCATCGAAGCTACGTATGCCGCAGCTGAAATGATTGTAAAGGTGAAAGAACCTATCGCCCCCGAGTACAAACTGATTAAAAAGGGGCAAGTGGTATTTACCTATTTCCACTTCGCCGCCGATAAGATACTTACCGAAGCCATGATAGAGAGCGGTGGCATCTGCATCGCTTACGAAACCGTAGAGAAAGAAGACCACTCTCTCCCATTGCTCACTCCCATGAGTGAAGTAGCCGGACGTATGGCTACACAGGAAGGTGCCCGTTTCCTGGAAAAGCCGCAAGGCGGAAAAGGGAAATTACTGGGTGGTGTACCCGGCGTTCGTCCTGCACGTGTATTAATTCTGGGGGGCGGTGTAGTAGGAACCAATGCTGCACAGATGGCTGCCGGAATGGGTGCGGAAGTACTGATCACCGATATTAATCTGACACGCCTGCGCTACCTTAGCGAAGTGTTACCAAAGAATGTAAAAACTCTATATTCTTCTATGCATAACATCAGGATGGAACTGCCTAACATAGACCTCGTGATTGGTTCCGTACTGATTCCGGGAGATAAAGCTCCACATCTGATTACCAAAGATATGCTGAAGCTGATGAAACCGGGAACCGTTCTCGTGGATGTTGCCATAGATCAGGGCGGATGCTTTGAAACCTCTCATCCTACCACCCACAGTGAACCAACGTATGTAGTGGATGGCATCGTACACTATGCGGTAGCTAATATTCCGGGAGCAGTGCCATTCACTTCAACTATGGCACTGACGAACTCCACACTACCTTATACCGTGGCATTGGCAGACAAAGGCTGGCAAAAAGCATGTAAAGGCGATCCCGCTCTGGCACTAGGACTGAACGTAGTAGAAGGTAAAGTTACTTATAAAGCTGTAGCGGATGTATTCGGACTGGAATATGAACCGATAGAGTGGTAATAGATACGAGCTACAAGTTACGAACTACGAGTGGCTGCGCTATCACGCTGCAAAGTACTTGTAACTTGTAGCTTGTAGCTCATGTAACGTCGGTTGAATTGATTGGCACATTATTTTATGTCCTTTTTCTCCCTGTAATTCTTCACGACATGCTCAATGTGTTTTGGAAAACCAATCCTTAAACTCCTGCACACGTGCCTTGCTTACCAGCACTTTTTCATCCGATACCTTACAACGAAGATTAATAGACAGACGGTTGTTGAACCATAAATCAATATCCTTGATAGCCTCACGGGAAATCAGAAATTGCCGGTTGACACGGAAGAACAGGGATGGATCGATACACTCTGTTATTTCATCCAGTGTTTGTGGAAATGTATATTCCTTACCATCGGCAAGAACCACCTTCACTTTGCAGTCCTGAATATAAAACAGCAGAATCATATCCACCGAAACCGGTAGCAACTTGTCACCCTTCGCCGGAATGAGAAAATGCGTTTTATAACTTTCCTGCTTTTTCAGCGAATGAATTAATTGCAACAAAGCATTGTCAGGGGATTTCCCTTGTTCCGAACCATGCAACTGCTCCAACTTATGGAAAGCCTTCTCAATATCACTCTTTCCAATAGGCTTCAACAAATAATCCACACTGTTCACTTTGAACGCACGAAGAGCATATTCATCATAGGCCGTAGTGAAAACAATAGGGCAGGTAATATCTACATGATCGAAGATTTCAAAGGCTGATCCGTCAGCTAAATGAATATCCATAAAGAGCATATCCGGCATAGAATGTACGGCAAACCAATCCAACACAGCTGCAATACTGTCCAAAACAGCCTCTACTTCCACTTCCGGCTTCACTTCCTGTAACAAAGCTTTCAGGTTGCGAACTGCCGCTTTCTCATCTTCTATAATAATTACTTTCATGAAACACTCGGTATTAAAGGAATACGTATGGTAAACTGCTCGTTCTCGCTGATTTGTATCTCCCGCTTGTAAAGCAAATAATAGCGTTTTGCAAGATTTGCCAGTCCTATGCCAGTTCCGGTAGTAACAGTCAGTTTAGGCTGCACCGGATTGGTAACGATTAATTCTTCCCCTTCGGTATAAATACGGATATTCAATGGATGCCTGTCGCTTATTTCATTATGTTTCACTGCATTCTCTATCAGCATCTGGACTGCCATAGGAGGCAAATAATAATTGGCATATTTATTATCAATACAAATATCAAAAGAGAGATTATCTTCAAAACGCATCTTCAACAAAAAGATATAAGCCGACACAAATTCTATTTCATCCTTCACACACACACTTTTCGAATCATTTCCCTGCAAGGTGTAGCGCAAAACACGGGAAAGTTCCTGAATGTATTCCTGTGCTTTATCCTGGTCTTCGCGTACCAGTGACCGGAGAGTATTCAGAGAGTTAAAAAGCATGTGCGGATTCAATTGATTCTTCAAAGCCTCATACTGGTTCAGGATGTTCTCGGCCTGCAATTGTTGGTTTTCTATAACGACTTCCTGCTGGCGCCGGATAAGGTAGGATATATAGCAACTTCCCGATACGGTACAGGTTATTATAAAATCACGCAGAGGATGCAGATAATGATGTACCATGGCATCAATGGCCGGAATATCGAAAGTGTGATGCAGGAATACAAAACATTTCCCTAACAAACTGCTTAAAATCCAAGTCAGTATCAATGACAATATCATCTTCTGCCAGGTAATTTTTACAGCCGGCTGGTTAAAGTGGAACAGCAAAATGTTCACCTCAAACAGAATCACAAGAGAGATGAAAGTGAAAAACACTTCACTTGCCACATCAGCAGGCCTCATGCCCGGAAACAGTGTCTGGCTCTCGAAGACATCAAAGAGAGAAACCAATTCCGGAAAATGAATCAATGTTGCCACGGAAATGGAAACGATGAGTATGAACAGAGTATACCGGTTTTTCATGCTTGCAGTATTTTACATACAAAGATACATTTTATTCCATCACATCCTTATTTTTTCAAAGATAAGGAACCTTATTGTTCAGCCGAAGCCTGCTCTTTCATAATCCTTGCTGTGACGTACATACCGGGACGGAATTGATTGTCCACAGTATCTACCCTGGCATAGACTTCAACAGAGCGTGTATCTTCATCCACTTTCTGCCCGATAGATATCAAAGTAGCCTTAAATACTGTTTTTCCCATTCCGTTTACACGAAATTGTACCGGATTTCCCACTTTCATATCTGCCAGATCCTTTTCATAGGTTGTCAATCTGAGTAAAGTCCGACTTTTATCTACTATTTCACAAAGGGCATCTCCTACATTCATATATTTACCGACATTCATTTTTACATCTGCCACATAGCCACTGATCGGAGCTTTAATCTGCAAAAAAGGTTGAATACCCTCCTTCAGCAAGACTTCAGGTTCCACTTCCAGTAATTTCAACTGTGCAGCTGCCGCCTCCACACGGCTTTTCATTGAAAGGTAATCTGCCTTGCTTTGCTGAAGTTTCTTTTGGGAGGCTGCTTGTTCGGCAGAAAGAGCTTGCTGGCGAAGGTATTCCGCTTCCAGAAATTCAGTCTGTGCATGACTGTCCAGATATGTCTGTTGTAAAGTTATAAAGTCGGGATTTTCCAGAGTAGCCAATACACTCCCTTGCCGTACAGGTTCACCGGACAACAAAGAAGTACTTTTAATAACCCCACCCATCGTAAGCGAAACCGTCGCCATCCGTTGTGGAGGAATAACCATTGTACCGTTAAATGATACCTGATTGGGTTTAGAAGTAGCTGAAGTGATAACATCTACCTGAATGCTATCTGTCACGTTTTCTGCTACGGCAACAGCAGTAGCCTCTTCTGCCGGTTGTACTTCTTTGTTCTCGCCGCATGCTGTCAGCACCAGCAGAATTAAGGGGAAAGTTATCTTTTTCATCGTCATCATTCTATTTAAAAAGTTCGTATTCAAGGGCTGCTATATTGTATTGATATACCGTTTCGAGGTATCCGCGACGAATGTCACGCGCCACATTAACGGCTTGTATAAATTCAGTTATATTAGTTTCGCTATGTTGCAACTGCAGGTTGGCCACCTTCAACAGTTCATCCGCTTCTTTCAATGCCGATGTTGTATAATAGCGCAGACTTTCAGACTGGCGGCGCAAACTGGCAACAGCTTCCGAAACTTTGTTATATAGATTCTGTGTATTAGCCTCAGCTTCAGTTCTTGCTATGACGGCAGCCACTTTCGCTTGCTTTATCTTGCTATGCCGCGGCAAGAAATAAACCGGAAAGGAAACTCCAACCATCCACGAATTCAATCCTTTCAGTGGAAGTATATCCTGACGTACGTAACCGAAGGAAAGTTCAGGGAAAAATCGGCTTCGCTCCACATTCAATTGTGCTTTAGCCTCATTAGCCTGACTCTGAAAATAATTCAGATGGACTTCCGAAAAAGACGGCACCTGATAATCTACCGGAAATTGTACCAATGCCGTATCTGCCGGAATCAATGGCCGGTCTGCATAACAGACCCAATTCAGGCGTGACAAAGCCAGTTTTTCCTCTTCTTGTGCCTGAAAAAGGCGATTCTTCATATCCACAGCCATACTGGTGGTCATGTTTTTCTCCAGCAAAGTTATTTCTCCCTGCTGATAACGCAACTCACCCATACGCTGTAATTGCCCGGCCAATTTGTTCTGGTCACTGTATAAGGCACGAAGATTGCAAGCATACAGATAATATGCCCATGCCCGCTTCACTTCCGCCACCACTTCTTTTTCAGCGATCTGCCGGTAGAAAGTCCCCGTTTCAACCTGCCTGTTCACCAAAGCATTCTTATAAAAAGGAGTCAACAAAGAGCCTAAGCCTTGGGTTACTTCCCACTGCTTGTCTTTTCTAAGTTCACCATTCAGTTGTCCCCATGAATAGTTCATCTCGGTAGGAGACAATTCCAAAACTTCTCCCCTGCCCGCCTTTACCTGGCGGATTGCCGCAGAAGCTATTTTCAAACGGGGATGGTTCTGCTTTGCCAGTTCTATAGCCTGCTCCATCGTCACTTTCTCCTGAGCTTTCGCCGTAAAGGGCAACATAACAGCCAACAACAGAAAGAAGAACAAGAACTTTTTCGCAGAGAAACGGTGTTTCCATACCACTGTATAGCTTACAATCTGATAGAAAACAGGAATAATAAGCAGTGTCAATACAGTAGATACAATCAGCCCGCCAATAACTACAGTAGCCAACGGACGCTGCACTTCGGCGCCGGCCGAGGTGGCAATGGCCATAGGAACAAATCCCAAGGAAGCAACCAGTCCTGTCAAGAAAACAGGCCGCAACAAATGAGCGGTTCCACGGGCAATCACCCGTCTGGTAGAAAGAGCATACATAGTTTCTTTTCTTATATCATTAAAGTGATTAATCATTAAAATACCATTGAGAACCGCTACACCAAAGAGGGCAATGAAGCCTACTCCCGCCGAAATGCTGAATGGAAGACCGCGTAGCCATAGTGCCAGAATACCGCCAATCAATGAAAGAGGCACGGTAGAGAACACCACCAATGTATAAGTAACATTCTTGAAAGCGAAAAACAATAGTAACAGAATCAGCATCAGAGCTACCGGTACAACAACCAGCAAAGTGTTGATGGCATTCTGCAAATTCTCAAATTGTCCGCCATATTCGAAATAATATCCGGGCTTTAATTGAATATTCTTGTCCAGCGTCTTCTGTATATCCTGCACCACCTGCTGAATATCCGCTCCACGCACATTGACCCCGATTACAATACGACGTTTGGTTGCATCCCGGTTAATCTGTAACGGACCATTCACCAAATCAATGGTAGCTACCTCACTGACCGGTATCTGAATGCCTTCATTGGAACGGACAAAGAGTTTATCCAGATTCAAATCAGCCACTTTATCCTGATCCAGACGAACCACCAAGTCAAAGCGACGCTCATTTTCAAAGACTACTCCACTAGCCTCTCCGGCATAGGCTGTACGAATAATAGTATTCAATTCTTCTATATTGATACCATAGCGGGCAATCTTTCCACGATTATACTTTACTACCAACTGAGGCAACCCCATTGTCTGTTCTACAATCACATCCGATGCCCCAGGTACCTTTTCTACAAAAGCAGCAGCTTCTTTTGCCTTCTGATAGAGTTCATGTGCATCTTCTCCATAAAGTTTAACAGCAATATCTGCTTTGGCTCCTGTCATCAACTCATTAAAACGAAGTTGAATAGGTTGGGAGAAATTAAACTCTGCACGGTTAGCTAACGGTTCAAGAGCCTCTTTCATCTTCTCTACCATTTCGGCACGACTGGCAGCACTGGTCCACTCCTTAAAAGGCTTCATGACAATCATTACGTCGGCATCTTCCACTGCCATCGGGTCTGTCGGAACTTCCGCCGTACCTATTTTGGCTACCACATGTTTTATTTCCGGGAGTTTATCCATCAGGAGTTTCTCCGCTTCATTGGATACTTCGATGCTTTCGCTCAACGAACTGCCGGCCGGAAGCGTCATCTGCATGGCAAAATCCCCTTCATCCAACGTAGGAATAAACTCCGCTCCCAGACGGGTGAAAAGAAAGAGAGAAATAACCAGAGCCACAAACGCAGTTGCAACAGTTTGCCACTTAAAGCGTAAGCAAAATGACAAGGCACGGGCATAGAGTTTATTCAGTGCTTCAAAGAATTTATCAGCAAAAGTCGGTTTTGTCACAATATGATGGTTCAGGAACAGGGAAGCCATCATCGGAACGTAAGTCAATGATAAGAACAGAGCACCGATAATGCAAAATACCAAGGTTTTAGCCATCGGTGTGAAATACTTCCCTTCTATTCCTGTCAACGTCAGTATAGGAAAAAAGACGATCAGAATGATGAATACAGCAAATGTCGCAGACCGTACCACACTCGAAGCACCTTTCTCTACTTCCGCATCCATTTCTTTTGCCGATAAAGTACGTCCTTTAAACTTCTTACTGTAAATATGCGCCAATATACCTTCCAATATAACAATGGAGCCATCGACAACAATACCGAAATCTATCGCCCCCAAGCTCATAAGGTTGGCAGAAACATTAAAGATACGCATCAGAATGAATGCAAACAACATTGCTAATGGAATGACGGAAGCCACAATCAGTCCAGCACGTACATTGCCCAGAAAAACAATCAATACCAGAAATACGATGATCGCGCCTTCTATCAGATTGTAGATAACAGTAGAAATGTTGCGGTTCACTAATTCAGAGCGGTTCAGATAAGGCTCGATAGTAACACCTTCCGGCAATATCTTCTGTATCTTTTCCACCCTTTTCTCCAGTTCTCCGGTTACGACATTGGCATTGGCTCCTTTCAGCATCATGGCAATGCCACCCACACATTCGCCCTTGCCGTCCATTGTCATGGCTCCGAAACGTTTGGGTGCTCCGAAGCGTACTGTACCAATGTCACTGATACGGATAGGAATACCATTACGATTAGCTACTACTATCTGTTCCACATCTTTAATGCGGCTTATCATTCCTTCGGAACGAATATAATAAGCACGATTTACTTTCTCGATATAGCTGCCACCCGTATTCTGATTATTCTTATTTAAAGCTTCGAACACCTCTCCGATGGTGATATTGAGAGAGAAAAGTACATCCGGATCAACCGCTACTTCATATTGTTTCAGATAGCCTCCGAAACTGTTTATCTCAACAATTCCTGGAATACCTGACAATTGCCGTTTCACAATCCAATCCTGAATGGTACGAAGCTCCATAGCATCATATTTATCTTCATAATCCGGCTCCACTTTCAATACATATTGGTATATCTCGCCCAGCCCGGTGGTGATAGGCATCATTTCGGGCATACCCAACTCGGAAGGAATCTCACCAGCCACACTCTGTATTTGCTCGTTCACCAGCTGGCGGGCATCCAGAGTAGGTACACTCTCTTTAAAGACTACCGTCACCACCGACAGCCCGAAACGGGAGACGGAACGGATTTCAGTGACATTCATGATATTGCTCATGGCGATTTCCACGGGCATTGTGATAAGTTGCTCCACCTCTTGTGGAGCCAAAGTTGGTGACACGGTTACAATCTGTACCTGATTGTTTGTAATATCCGGAACAGCATCTATAGGAAGTGTCAACATGGAATAAATTCCACCAATCAAAAGAAACAAAGTGGTAAGCCCCACAAAAAGCTTCTTCTTTACTGAGAATCGAAGGATAGCGTCGAACATGTTTTATACTTTTGGTTTTTGCACAAAAGTAAACTATCCGAATTATACACAGAGTGACTATATGCTGAACCGGCTATTTTAGCTATTCAACCGTCGATATCAGTCATTGAAGTGAAACTAGCGATTTACAGCTTATCCCCAAACAGAAAATCTTTCTTCCTCCTATATGCCCATATCAATGCAAGTATCGTAATACAAAGGTTAAAGATAAATGGAAACTCCTGCGAACGTACATGAAACAATGATTGGAAGAAATCTACAATAAACGGACAAAGCAGCACAGCCAGGTAGTTCATTGCCATCACAAAAGCCAGTGCCAGCGTGGTTTTCTGGGGAACAGCCGTATCCACCGTTTTATCATAAATCAACGGTTGGATAACCCCATAGCCCAATCCTACCAGTATGCAGCCCGGTATGATCAGCCATTCTTTGGGGGAAATCCATATCAGTGCCAACCCCAGTGCAATACACAGCAGACTGTAAAACTTCGTCTTTTCCTTCAGATACTTTACAACATGCCCCAGAAAGAAACCGGGTGCCATGATAGCAAGGAAGAAGAGGGAAATCATCATCCCCGAGTTCCCACTGGAAAAGTGATGTGCCTCCATCAGGAACGGAAGGTTGAACGTCACGATCAATACGATATAAGTGGTAAGCCCGTAGAAAAGCATCAGTTGCAGCAGATGACGGACATGAATACCATACTTACCGGGGATAGCGGGAGCAGCCGTTTCTACCGATGAAGAAGTATCGGCAGGAGATTTATCCGATGACGTTACTTGTGCTTCACCACCCATATTTTCGTCTTTCAGATGGATAGTGAGTATGATGGCTACCAAAGGTAGTAAATAGACCAGGAAAGGCAGATGCCAATTCACTTCTGCCAGATAGCCGGTAACAGCGGTTGCCACCACCAGCGTAACATTTGTAATGGCGGAACTGTATCCAAACTGCTTTACCCGATAGGTTCCTGTAAAATAACGGGATATCAATCCGGTAGAAAGCGGAATAATCAGTCCCGCACCAATTCCCAGCAGGGCGCTGACAGCTATTAATTGCCACATTTTTGTGGAAAACAGGTACAGCACCCCGCTCGCGGCGAACATCCAGAGCCCCGCGCGTAACAGACGGACAAAGTCGCGTTTCTCAGCCAACTTGCCCGCCAACAAAATAAAAGGTATAATCAATAACGACGGTAAAGAACTAAGCATCTGAATATCCAGTTCCGAAGCATCCGGAAAAATAGTGGAAAGCTGTCCCAAAATAGGAGAAACAGCCAATCCCGGCAAAGAGGTCAATGCAGAAATAGACCAGATGCCGATCAATGTAATAAGAGGAATGGTTCCCCGGCCGGTATTGATTTTCATATACACATATATATTTATAGGGTTTGAAATAGTGCAAGAGAAACAATTATGGTTATAGAAAGTTCAAATAGCTCTGTAGCTCGTAACTGTTGTAGCCCGTAACTGTTTAATAAACGCCAAAATATGTAAAACGTCGGAACTTTCCTCTGCAAACGCCGTTGTTCTGGGAAATTCGACGGGGAAAATCCTCGCCGCCTAAACCTAAACTAAAACAATTAGTAAAATGGAAGATGTAAATTTCAGAAAAGGTGATGCCAAAACAGAAGTGTTTGGATCAAACAGAATGTTGCAACCCTCTCCGGTAGAGAAGATCCCTGACGGACCTACTACTCCCGAGATTGCTTATCAGATGGTAAAAGACGAAACTTTCGCTCAAACTCAACCCCGTCTGAATCTGGCTACATTCGTTACCACTTATATGGACGACTATGCCACCAAGCTGATGAACGAGGCGATCAACATCAACTACATTGACGAAACGGAATATCCCCGTATCGCCGTGATGAACGGAAAATGTATCAACATCGTAGCAAACTTGTGGAACTCTCCTGAAAAGGATACTTGGAAAACAGGTGCGCTGGCCATTGGTTCAAGTGAAGCATGTATGTTGGGTGGCGTGGCAGCTTGGCTGCGTTGGCGCAAGAAACGCCAGGCTCAAGGCAAACCGTTCGATAAACCTAATTTCGTTATCTCAACCGGTTTCCAGGTAGTATGGGAAAAGTTCGCCCAGCTCTGGCAGATTGAAATGCGTGAAGTGCCTTTGACCCTTGACAAGACTACTCTTGATCCGGAAGAAGCATTGAAGATGTGTGATGAAAACACCATTTGTATCGTACCTATTCAGGGTGTGACATGGACCGGACTGAACGATGACGTAGAAGCACTGGACAAAGCTCTCGATGCTTACAACGCCAAGACCGGTTACGATATTCCTATCCATGTAGATGCTGCCAGTGGTGGTTTCATCCTGCCGTTCCTCTATCCTGAAACGAAATGGGACTTCCGTTTGAAGTGGGTTCTTTCTATCAGTGTCAGCGGACATAAATTCGGTCTCGTTTATCCGGGTCTGGGTTGGGTTTGCTGGAAAGGCAAAGAATATCTGCCCGAAGAAATGTCATTCAGCGTAAACTACCTCGGTGCTAACATTACTCAGGTCGGCTTGAACTTCTCCCGTCCTGCTGCTCAAATCCTGGGCCAGTACTACCAATTCATTCGCTTAGGATTCCAGGGATACAAAGAAGTGCAGTATAATTCGCTGACCATTGCGAAGTATATCCATGATGAAATCGCCAAGATGGAACCGTTCGTCAACTATTCAGAAGAAGTGGTGAACCCGTTGTTCATCTGGTACATGAAACCGGAGTACGCCAAGAATGCTAAATGGACGTTGTACGACCTTCAAGATAAACTGTCGCAACATGGTTGGATGGTACCGGCTTATACCCTGCCTTCTAAACTGGACGACTACGTCGTAATGCGTGTAGTAGTACGCCAGGGCTTCAGCCGCGACATGGCAGACATGTTGCTGGGCGACATCAAGAATGCTATCACTGAACTGGAGAAATTGGATTATCCTACTCCTACCCGCATGGCTCAGGAAAAGAACTTGCCGGTAGAAGCTAAAGTGTTCAATCACGGTTGTAAAGCTCACAAAGCAGCGAAATAATTAAGGGAACCAATCAACAAGGGGACAAGCCAACTCGTCCCCTTGTCAATTCTAAAAAGAAAACTTATGGATAAAAAGATTTCAATCTCTCAACTAAAAGAGGTTGCCCAGGAAGCCTATGAACAGGTAAAGGGTAACACCGGGGGAAAAAATGCCGATTACATCCCCTACCTTGCCAACATCGACAAGAATCTGTTCGGCATCAGCATCTGTCTGATGAACGGACAAACCATTAATATAGGTGACACTGACTACCGTTTCGGTATAGAATCTGTTTCCAAAGTACATACAGCCATCCTTATCCTCCGTCAATACGGAGCACAGAAGGTACTGGATATGATTGGTGCAGATGCTACAGGATTACCTTTCAACTCAATCATCGCCATTTTGCTAGAGAATGATCACCCTTCTACACCATTGGTAAATGCGGGTGCCATCTCAGCATGTTCCATGGTTGAACCTGTGGGTAATTCGGATAAGAAATGGGAAGCTATCGTTCAGAATATTACTGATTTGTGCGGTTCAACTCCACAATTGATTGATGAGCTGTATAAGTCGGAAACGGCTACGAACTTCAACAACCGCTCTATTGCATGGTTACTGAAGAACTACAACCGTATCTACGATAATCCGGATATGGCACTCGACCTGTACACTCGTCAATGTTCATTAGGTATCACTGCCGGACAACTGGCGATTGCTGCCGGAACCATCGCCAACAGTGGTGTAAACCCTGTCACCAAGAAAGAAGTGTTTGAAGCTTCATTAGCTCCGAAGATTACTTCCATGATTTCTACCGTAGGTTTCTACGAACATTCAGGTGACTGGATGTACACTGCCGGTATACCTGCCAAGAGCGGTGTAGGTGGTGGAGTTATGTCTGTACTGCCCGGTGTATTCGGCGCAGCAGCATTTGCACCTCCTTTGGACGAAGCAGGGAATTCTGTTAAATCACAACTCGCCATCAAGTATATCATGAACAAATTGGGTTTGGGCGTGTTCAATGGTGACCGTGTGACTATTGTAGAATAAGACAATCTCTCTTTTTCATAAATAAAAGGCGTCGTCAGTCCGGAGAGGATAGGCGGCGCTTGTACTTTTCTTTTGTCTTGAGACAAAAGAAAAGATACCAAAAGAAAAACTCAAGGCTGCACTTCCGGTGCTACTCCGGTACTGCCATCCGCAGACGGGGCTCGAACTCGCTTCGCTCAAACAGATCGCCCCTTACCTGCGTCTGACAGCACCTACGCCTACGTACCTACAGTGAGGTCGGGAGACCATGCGGCGTAAAGTAAGTCACTTCCTATTATGGAAATTCTGTTTACCCCAAATGGTAACTTTGTTAACCCCACACAGTAACTCCATTTACATGCCGAGGTAAAGGTCGTTACATACCGAGGTAAAGAGCGTTACAATAAGTGGTAAAGGTCGTTACATACGGCAGTAAATGCTTTTACATTAGGCAGTAAACAATCGGTAAATATTATCTGTTGATTATCAACAAACTAACAAAACCTCATCAGTAATCTATCTCATTTCCGTACAAACACAAACTCCTACCACCGCGCAGCCCTCCGGCATAGGCGCAGGTGCGTAAGCGTAGGCACTGTCAGGCGCAGGTAAGGGGCGATCTGTTTGAGCGAAGCGAGTTCGAGCCCCGTCTGCGAATGGCAGTGTCGGAGTAGCACCGGAGACGTAGCCGGGGTCCCTTTCTTTTTGGTATCTTTTTCTTTCGGGACAAGCCGAAAGAAAAAGTACACACACACAACATTACTTTATATCCCCTCCCTGCAACTCCTTATAATACTCTTGTTTCTTCTGGTTCCTCCTCTGCACCAGACTCGTCACATACACCGTAAATATCGGAAACATCATCATCCCCAATGCTGCCAGCAGAACTGACAGTACACGCCCCGTCACCGTCACAGCAATAATATTGGAACCAACAGTCGTTACATCCATAAACGCCCACCACAAGGCATCCCCATAGCCTGTAACCAATGTATTCACCCCATGCTCCATAACATAAAAAGCCAGACTGGAGAAATAAACCGTAGCAAGCAAAGTCGTCAGGTAGGTAACAAACAGACCAGATGCCTTATTATACGTCAACCACCCCACCACAATGGCCAATGCATAACCACCGCGCACTAAAGGAATAAAACGCAATAGGTAAGTGATTTCTTCGGAAAACGTCCATCCGGCCCAGGAAATAATGCTCTGGTAAGGGATAGCTACCAGAAGAAAAACGAAGTGAGTGGCAAAATAACGTCCTTTATGCTTTGCTAAAAACCACTCCAGAATGAAGTCCAGCAAAAACAATACGCACACCGCAAACTGAACCTTCATAAATACCGTCTGAGTATAGAAAGGAATACCCTTGAATGTATCTACTGAAATACTAACCACTAAAAACAACGAAAGTAACAGAATCACAATGTGTAAGACACCATAAATTCCCTTCTCTCGTAATGCAAATTCTGAAAGAGCCATTTTCATAATAATACCTATTATTTATTCTGATTTAATATATTACTGATTTCTGTCTGATTGCCCTAAAACGTCTTGCACAAGACATTTGTTTAAGTGTTAATTTACCAACTTTCACTTTATCCCCGAAAACAACTCTACCGGGTCGTTGTTATAGAGACTGATTTTAAAACATATTTTTCACCTAAAACCTTAACTTATGGCAAATATTAAACAAACAGTGAAGCTGGGTGTGTTCACCCTCGCAATCATGAATGTAACAGCAGTAGTATCCCTACGTGGACTACCTGCCGAGGCCGTGTACGGAATGAGTTCGGCCTTTTACTATTTATTTGCAGCTATCGTATTCCTTATACCGACATCACTTGTCGCTGCGGAATTGGCTGCGATGTTCCAGGACAAACAAGGTGGTGTGTTCCGCTGGGTAGGCGAAGCCTACGGTAAGCGGCTCGGTTTCCTTGCCATCTGGGTGCAATGGATTGAAAGTACCATCTGGTACCCCACCGTATTGACATTCGGTGCCGTATCCATCGCCTTCATCGGAATGAACGACGCGCACGATATGTCGTTGGCAAGTAACAAGTACTACACACTCGCCGTAGTGCTCATCATCTATTGGCTCGCCACTTTCATCTCATTGAAAGGTATGGGATGGGTAGGTAAAGTTGCCAAAGTCGGTGGTATGGTTGGTACCATTATCCCGGCAGCCTTGCTGATTATCCTAGGTATCATTTATCTGGCTACAGGCGGACACTCCAATTTGGACTTCCACAGCAGCTTCTTCCCCGATCTGACGAACTTCGACAACGTCGTACTCGCCGCAAGTATCTTCCTCTTTTATGCCGGTATGGAAATGGGCGGTATCCACGTTAAGGATATAGAAAATCCCTCCAAGAATTATCCGAAAGCAGTATTTATCGGTGCAGCTATCACAGTTATCATTTTCGTGCTGGGTACTTTCGCACTGGGTGTTATCATTCCGGCCAAAGACATCAGTCTGACACAAAGCTTGCTGGTTGGTTTCGACAATTACTTCAAGTACATCCATGCTTCCTGGTTATCACCGATCATCGCTATCGCTCTTGCATTCGGTGTGCTGGCAGGTGTATTGACTTGGGTTGCCGGTCCGTCCAAAGGTATTTTTGCCGTAGGTAAGGCAGGTTACATGCCCCCGTTCTTCCAGAAGACAAACAAACTGGGTGTACAGAAGAACATCCTGTTCGTACAAGGTGGTGCTGTAACAGTATTGAGCCTCTTGTTCGTAGTAATGCCTTCCGTACAGAGTTTCTATCAGATCCTGTCACAGTTGACAGTAGTTCTTTACCTTATCATGTATATGTTGATGTTTACAGGAGCTATCGTATTGCGTTACAAGATGAAGAAGTTGAACCGTCCGTTCCGTATCGGTAAGGGTGGTAACGGTTTGATGTGGTTCATCGGCGGACTCGGTTTCTGTGGTTCTCTGTTGGCATTCATCCTGAGCTTTATCCCGCCCAGTCAGATTTCAACGGGTAGCAATACAGTTTGGTTCTCCGTATTGATTATCGGTGCCATTGTTGTAGTGGCAGCTCCGTTCATCATTTACGCTTGCAAGAAACCGACTTGGGTTGATCCGAACACTAACTTTGAGCCCTTCCATTGGGAAGAACAACCAAAAGTTGCAGCAAGCACAACAAGCACAGCTACGGCAACACCAACTGCAAATCCTACCGTAAATCCAACTAGTACAACAAATAATTCCGGTACACCTAAATCATAGGGGCGTAATCGGAAAACATAAAAATGGGACTGTACAGATTGACGTACAGCCCCATTTTTTATTTTGGACGGTAAGAAAGTGGTTTGTTTGGGACGCATTTCGTCGTCTCATATAGCTAAATTCTTATTCCTTTAGCGCATCCCACGCTCTTCTATATCCTTCCGTCAGTTCCTGCATCACCTCAGCAACCGTCTCTATCTGTTTACCGTAAAGCAGTGCAGAGGCCTGGCCAATCTCCAGTTCTCCCTCTTCCAGGTCTCCATAGAAAATCCCTTTCTTGGCACGTCCATGAGCCAGAAGAATACGAAGTTCATCTTGTGTAGCCCCCACGGCTTCGGCTGCCTCTACAGCGTCACGGAAATTATTCCGCACCAAACGTACCGGAGCAAGCTTCTTCAACAGTAGCCGGGTATCCCCCTCCTGCAAACGCAAACAATATTCCTTGAAATATTCATGAGCTGAACTTTCCTGAGTCAATGCAAAACGCGTACCTATTTGTACTCCTTCTGCTCCCAACACCCGTGCAGCAAGCATAGCCTCACCCGTAGCAATTCCTCCAGCAGCAATCAATGGTAAGGTAGTAGCGGCACGCACGGCAGGTATCAGGCACAAAGTGGTAGTCTCTTCCCTTCCGTTATGCCCGCCGGCCTCGAAGCCTTCAGCAACAACAGCATCCACACCCGCCTCTTCGGCTTTCATCGCAAAGCGGGAAGAACTGACCACATGCACCACTGTCACTCCCCGCTCTTTCAGCCATCCCGTCCATTTGGCAGGGCTTCCGGCGGAAGTGAAAACTATATTGACTCCTTCCTCTACCACTATCTGCATGATTTCTTCAATCTGCGGATACATCAATGGAATATTGACTCCAAAAGGATTATGTGTAGCAGCATGGCATTTACTGATATGCTCACGTAACATTTCAGGATGCATAGAACCTGCTCCAAGCAAGCCCAATCCACCCGCATTACTTACTGCCGACGCCAAGCGCCAGCCACTGCACCAAACCATACCACCTTGGATTATTGGATATTGAATTCCGAAAAGGGAAGTAATTCTGTTCATAGTTTTTCCGTTTAGGGATTATTAGGAAGAAACAAGAAAAATGTATGAAAGGTTCGGAAGAAAAGACGAATTGTAATAAAAAACACAGCCAAAAATATGAATTTACAACATAGGTATCGCCAGATGTACAAATTATACAAATCCTAATTTTTAATCGCCTTGACAGGCTCTTTAATCAACACTGTAGTCGAGTCCCCGTATGCACGGAGCACTTCCAGAGTACGGGCACGGCGCTTACGTCCTTTGACATTCCAGAATTCTTTTGTAAAAGGTGTCATAAAATCACCGGAGAATCCCGAACCGCCACTGGCACCCTGCCAGCTACCCACGGCCATATTATTTGCACGTTCCGTCACTCGATAACGCAATCCGGTTGCTTCTATCTCATCTATGCTTTTACGGATACCCTTTTCTAAAGGAGTCTTCGCCCAATCAGAATAAATACGAAGCATTTTAAGTTCGTAAAAAGGATCTCCTCTCCACGTGTTCTTATCTATTTTAATTTTCTTCTGATACACCGGATCCCAGTTATACTTCGTATTTGCTGTATATGGACGCAAGGTAAGAATAACTTTCTTCTTCGGTGTATTTGGTATTTCGGGAAGTGTTGTATTGAAATCCAGCCATTGTCTTTCCAGCGACATCTGTTGTTTGCCCAGAGGCTCCTGTACTCCCATTTCTTTCAGTACTTCCGGATTCAGCTTAATCTCTCCTTCTCCGTCCAATAGACGGCGCAATCGCAGAGAGTCCTGAGGTGTCCAGTTCTGGGCGCAAACGGGAAGGACTACTACTAAAAGCAGTCCGATTATAGTGCAATATATTCTCATTTATTTATTTTCTTACCACCACATATATCCGCTTCCACAAAGCGGTTCATCATAACAAGGATCTATGGTCCACATCGTACGAGGGTATTTGCGGTTTTCCCACCAGCGGCGATAACGGGCAGAAGCATCCAAAACTTCATCATCCGACAAGAAGTAAATGCCTTCATAATTCTCTGCATCCGCATGTACCATTTTGCATCCCATCGAAGCATTCTGCCCCAGACGGATTGTTTCTACTGTCCACAAGATACATTCACCTAAACGAAGCTTACCACCTGCGGAATAAGAAACCGGAGCCAGCGGAAAAGAAGGAATTACCGTCAAATCTTCGGCATACTTCAACAAGTCCCCTATGTCATCAACAGTAAACCGAGGGATAGTGTTCAGCCCTTCCGGACTTTCAACAGAATATTTTCCGGCCTTCAGTTGCTTAACGAATAAATCCACGTCAGGATTATTGTAGTCCAACGTCTCTTCCGTGCATGACACAAAAGAAAGAGAAAAGAAGAATATCAAAATGGCCATTACGGCACGTATATTAGAAATTGCTTTCATTGTTGCATTGTATTAAGGTTAATATGTCATACGAACACCGCAAAGTAGATTAAGGTTCGTTGGACGTTCCGTTCGCAGCATTTTTGTTTGCGAATCCGTATCAAAATGATGAGATACCGTAGGCTCTGCAAACAGAGCAATCCGATCGTTCAACTTATAACGGACTCCCAGACCTGCCGCAACGGAAAGTTGTACAGGCTCTGCTTCAAAACCATTGTCCCTGGCTCCGGATATGCATTTCTCGGCAGCACCACCCAATGTAGCGTAAAAATCTACTCTAGAGTTGCTTGCCAGTATTGCATTCAGTTTCACCGGAACAGCCAGTGTATGTATCGTATGATCTCCGTCAAGACGGTTGTATTGCAAACCTGCCTCCAGAGAAAAATGTTTGCTCAAACGACGCTCGGCAGAAACTCCTGCGGTGAACGGCATTCCGAAATCTCCCTTTGGCAACGATGTACCTATGCCTGCTTTGAAAGCCCATTTTTTAGCAGAACCACCCGCATTGGTAACGGGGAGTACTTTATCGGAATCTGAGCCAAATTCTGTATTGGAATTTGTAGCAGTAGGATCAGTAGTTGTGGCACGATGATTATTTTCATTCCTTGATGAAGCTGTTTGACCATACATTCCATTACCTTGGTGGTGATTGCCATATACGCGTTGGGAAATTGTAATGGAAACAGTAACAGATACAGTCTCTTCATCATCACCATTCGCAACAAGTATGGTACCGGATGACGCTGGTGCCAGATGTTTATGTCCCGGAGTCTGCGCTGTAGGTTTAGGCTCATGAATAGAGGGGAATTTTTCCTGTACCACATCTCCGTTCAGGTTACCTTCCGGTGTCAGCGTAGCCACCTTGGTGAATGCTTCCTGAATCTCATCTTTCGGAGAGAAATACCAGAATGCAGCGGAAGCAGCTCCAAGCACTAATACTACAGAAGCAGCCGCAGCCACCCGGTAGAAGCGTGGAGTAAGGACGGAACGTTTCTGCTTCTGTCCGAAAGCAACAGCTGCAGAAGTATTGGTTGCATCGGTTTCAACTCTTGACAGGTCGCTTTTCAGCTCCTCCCAAAAGCCATCCCGCACCGTCATCTCTGCACCAGAGAGGCGATTACGGAACAAACCGGTTATTTCATCATTTCCTTTCATACTCTGTATATTCTTTAATTCTTTTTGCTAACAAATTCTTGGCGCGATGCAGTTGCGAAGTGGATGAATGTACCTTAATCCCAAGCATTTCCGCTATTTCCTTGTGTGATTTCTCTTCAAACACATACAAGTTGAAAACGGTTCGGCATCCATCAGGTAATTCTGCCACAAATGCCATCAACTGCTGTTCAGAGAGGCGGCTACCGCTATCTGCTATACTTGCTTCGTCGGGTATGTCAGGCAATTGTTCTTCGTTTACCACCAGTTGGGTGATACGCTTCTGCTTTCGCAGATAATCTATTGCCTGTGTCACCATTACTCTTGTTACCCACGTTGCCAACGCACATTCGCCCCGGAAAGTGAAATGGGTAAAGATCTTGATGAACCCATCGTGCAATACGTCATGAGCGGCATCTTCATCGCCCGTATAGCGGTAGCATACCGCAAGCATCTGCTTGGAATAAAGGGTATACAGCTCCTTACGTGCGGAATCCTTTCCTGCCCGGCAGCCCTCTATCAGTTCTATTTCATTTTCCAATGTCAGTGCTATTTTTTACGGACGCCTCTTCGCGTCGTTTGTTAGTTAGACGCAGCTTTCCGTAGAATGCTGCAATGTAATATCTAAAAAGAAGTTAAAGAACGGAGATTATTTATATTTTGCTTTCAAAGTCTGTATCTGCTTGTCAAGCATTTCATCCAGTGCATCAAACTCACTCCAATCTAAGATACCGGGAACCATAACGACGAAGTTAATAAAATTATCATGTTCCAAAAGATAGGAGACTTCATCCTTAAAAGTGCGGTCATCACTCAAGATATTCTTTCTTCCCGCAGACAAGGCAAGCCCCATCAGCACATCGGTCTTTATCTTATAATAATCACCCACATCTTTCTTTTTCCTTCCCAACTCAAAATAGACCTGCATCACATCCTGCAACATACGTTTCTCAGGGATATACTGCATTAATGAGGAACCTTTCAACACGTCCAATGCATCGGTTCTATAAGAGAACTCATCAAAATTATTAAAAAGCTTGCCATACTTCCATAAAGTATCTCCAGGTATCTTAGATACATCCATATTGTGGTTCGACAACACAGTGCTCATGTGTACATCAATATCCAGCAACCGCTTTATTTTACGCAATTCCTCCTTATTGTACTCCAGTTCTTCCGCTACCAGTTGCATCGTCGCTCGCACTTCTTTCTGCCTACTGTGCTCCGCTATCTTGTCACTTCCCCAGAAAGTAACAATGATACCTGCCGCCACAATGCTGAACTGACGAAAATAGTCTCCCAGTTCCCAGCTTTTGAGCACGTTCTTTATCTTATCCCAACCGTTCTGTCCCATAACTCTGATTATTCTAAATGATATTTTTCTTCAATAGCCTGTATTGCCCTATCAATTCTTTTCCCTACACGCTCTATATAGTCGGGAGTAAAATATCTATGAGCAACCCTAACAAAGTTTCGCACCGATATATTCGAAAGGTAGATGTCCCATGCCTCATATCCCCCCTCATACAAACAATGCATCTGTTCATCGGTCAGTGTAAGATTGAAAGGTGTCATAACCTGGTCTTTCATATCATAATAGCCGTTCATAGTCGCCTTAAACCCATCCAATACTTCATAAATCTCAGTCAACTGCAACAGCAATTCTTTATCCGAAATTTTCTGCATCAACATGGAACTTTTAAGTATATCCAGTGCATTCTGGGTATAAGTGAAACTACGTATATGCCCCATTAGAAGGGCAAACTGCCTCAACGAATCTTCAGGTATGATACGAATCTTCAAGTCGTGCTCTGCCAATAAGGCAGAAAGACGTTCGTCTTCCTGAAACTCAGCCACAATATCTTCATATTTCTCCCGGTTACTTTTCAGTTCTTCCTTAATCAGCAACATGGTGGCCCGGATATCCTTCTTCTCCGAATTTCGGGTTACCAAATCACTGCCCATAAAGGTAATCAGCACACCAATCACGACAATGGATATTTGTCGTACGTAGTCTCCCAGCTTCCATCCTTTGACTATCGTTTTTACTCTTTTCCAATCTATCTTTTCCATATCTTCCGAATGCATCATCTATTCACTTGAAACGCATCATCTGTTTGACCTCAACAAACCATGCGTTCACCCCTAACAGACCGCCTGTTTCTCAGTGTTCCGTAATATACTGATTATTAATAGAAAAGCCTCTCATAAAGATTGCAATATGATGGCAAACTTATGAGAGGCTTCCCTTTTTATTCCCTAATACGACCTTCCGCCTTTGTCAACATGCTTTAAAACTCATATCCAATCCTTTTACAGAATGGGTCAGAGCACCTACAGAGATAAAGTCTACACCACATTCGGCATAATCGCGCAGCGTATCAAAAGTGATACCACCCGAAGACTCGGTTTCATAACGACCGCCTACCATATCCACAGCCTTCTTTGTCATTTCAGGCGTGAAGTTATCAAACATGATACGGTCTATGCCACCAAGATCAAGCACTTGTTGCAACTCATCGAAGTTACGTACTTCAATCTCTATCTTGAGGTCTTTACCTTTTTCCTTGCAATATTCTTTAGCACGATTGATAGCCTTGTCGATGCCTCCGGCAAAATCCACGTGATTGTCTTTCAGCAAAATCATGTCGAACAATCCGATACGATGATTTACACCACCGCCAATCTTCACAGCCATTTTCTCAAGGATACGCATACCGGGAGTAGTCTTACGGGTATCGAGCACACGTGTATTCGTACCTTTCAGTTTCTCTGCATATTTATGCGTCATGGTAGCAATACCACTCATGCGTTGCATAATGTTCAGCATCAGGCGTTCTGTCTGCAACAAAGATTGCACCTTGCCTTCCACTATCATTGCTATATCGCCCGGCTTCACCTCAGCCCCATCATTGATGAAGACTTCTACCTTCATAGTAGGGTCGAAACGACGAAACACTTCTTTGGCAACTTCGATACCAGCCAGAATGCCCGGCTCTTTAATCAAAAGTTTGGATTTACCCATCGCCGTAGCGGGGATGCACGAAAGGGTTGTATGGTCTCCGTCACCTATATCTTCTGCAAAGGCGAGGTCTATCAACCTGTCAATCAGTTCTTCTTCCTTATTCATTCGTTTTATCTATTCTTATTTGATGTATAACATATTTGTTTTGTACTTTTCTAAAGAAACAATTCACCCGAAAGTTTCCATTTGCGGTCCCCAAAGTACCGATGATGAAACTTGATTCATCCCTCTTTCCTTCGTGATTCACATTGAAGCTACTGACTTTGTTCTCGGCAAAAAAATTAGCCATTGCTCTTTCTGCAGTTCGCTTGTCAGCATTGGTCGTACGATTGTGGATAATCAGATCCACCTTATCACCCAGATACCCGTTTAGTTCCTGAGAGTTTCCCTTTTTGAAGGCCGTAACCACCCCCACAGGTACGTCTTGAGCAAAGATCAAGGATACCCATAAGAAGAGGCTGGTCAACAATAAAACTACTCGTTTTTTCATAATCACAAGTATTAATGATACGCAAAGGTAAGCATTTATTGTAAAATACAATAAAAAAGCACTAATTTTGTGCACGAATCAGAATGTAAGCAACATGAAAACAACTTTGCTCGTCGTAGGAAGAACCGTAGAACAACACTTTATAACTGCCATCAATGACTATGTGCAGCGTACCAAACGCTACCTGTCTTTCGAAATGGAAGTTATCCCGGAATTGAAGAATACCAAGAGCCTTTCCATGGAAGTGCAGAAAGAAAAAGAGGGTGAATTGATATGTAAGGCATTCCAACCGGGTGATGTGATTGTATTGCTGGATGAAGGGGGAAAAGAAATGCGCTCCATAGAGTTTGCAGACTATATGAAGCGCAAGATGAATACCGTAAATAAACGGCTTATATTTGTCATCGGCGGACCGTATGGTTTCTCACAAAAAGTATATCAGGCGGCACATGAGAAAATGTCCCTTTCTAAAATGACGTTCTCGCATCAGATGGTGCGGCTGATTTTCGTGGAACAGTTGTACCGGGCCATGAATATACTCAACGGCGGCCCTTATCACCACGAATAACTGTCTCTTCAAGACCTTGAAATTTGGAACCCTGTTCCTGATAACGCCATCTCTACAAATCGTGCGCGAGGATTCGGTACATCCTGCGTCAGTATCTCCCGGATGCGCAATGCTGCCTGTGGGTCTTTCGCCACCATATACAAGTAGCCTCCCCCACCTGCACCCGGCAACTTATACCCCAGTGCATAGTCCTTAATCTTATTGATAATTTTTTCCACTGCCGGAGGGTTAGTACCGCAATCCAGAGCTTTATTCTGCATCCACGTTTTGCCAACCAATGCACCATAGGCCTCAAAGTCGTTCCTCTGAATAGCTTCTGCCATATCCAATGCATGCGCCTTCATATCTTCCAATATTGCCAAATGGATAGATGAATTAAGGAACATGGAACGCACAATCTCTGCCAGGATACCTTTAGCAGTACGTGTAATTCCCGTATAATATAATAGGTGGCAATCACGATATTCAGGATGCGTAAAGAGATGTTCAGGCAACCAGTGTATTAACGGATTCTGTACAAACCCGGGTTCTGTTTGCAACAGTTTGATGCCTTGTAACACTCCACCATACTGATCTTGCCAACCACCACCCGTTGTCAACAACTGTTCCAGAGCAAGTGTACGACGGCATATTTCATTCTTATCCCACATCAAGCCGCAGAAATCACTTAAAGAGCCTAAAACCGTAGAAGCCAGTATAGAACTGGTTCCCAGACCTGAGCCTGCCGGAATAGCAGATAATAAAGTAATCTCTATACCTGTACCGAATGCCTGCAACTGTTTCTCCAACGAGGGATAACCCACTTCTGAAAACGCCGGGCCAAAACCTGCCAACGTCAGCGCCGCTTTCGGAATAGAGAAAGGAGACCCAATCTTACAGTAATCCTGCAATTCCCCGAAAGTATTCACAACTTCCATCGCTCCCATATCAATAGAGCGCAAAACAATGCGATACTCTTTACAAGGCTTCACATAAACTTGCAAAGGAGGTTGCCCATTCAATTCAATGGCCAGATTCACTACATTTCCACCCGCAAAAAGAGAATATGGCGGAGTATCTGTCCAACCACCCGCAACATCAATACGCACAGGACTACGGCCCCAAACAATCTGATCGCTATATACATTAAGGTGAGGACGGCTTTTCTTCTCATACAAATCAGAAAGGAGCCCTTCGCGCAGCAGCCCGAAAGCCTCTCTTTCATCATTCTGAAAGTCTTTTCCATTCAGCTTGTCTATCTGCGCCCGAAGCATCCGGTTATGGATACGCTGCATCTGAGGTGCATCAGCCGGTAACACATCCGGTTTATCTATCTTCAAACAATGAAAATCTTCGGCAACATCAGCCAAATCCAATTGATAGAAGACACTCTTCTCATAATTGCGTGCCAGCAATTCCCAATTGCCTTTCCGGAAACTCTCGCGCTGTGCATATAATTGACGTAAATCTGCTTTCGCTGAAATTTCATCGGCAGAGAGACGTTGACTGTTCAACCAGATTTTCTTACCTTCCGCCAATTCCGGTTCCGAAGTCATCCAGCGAAGTACCATGCCCATCTGTTCTATATCTTCTACTACTGGAAAGATTCCGGCAGCCTGTAAGTCGTCTTTCCTTCCGATTACATCATCCGGAGTCAATCCACGTTTCGCCAACCAACCAATGAAGGGCATTCCCAGGAACAAAGTCTTTTCACCCCGAATATCTCCTTTAGATACATCATCAAAGCCATACGGACGAACCACCCAACGCTTCTCCGCAAGAGGCACAATGTCTACACACACTCCATCCGGCAGTGCCAACGTCCAGTCATTTCTCGGTACGCCTGTGATAATTTGCCGGGAACCAATCTTCCACGATGCACCAACAAAGCTGTTTTCAATCCAAAGATTATCATTATTAGAAGAAAGAGTTACCCCTATTTCTGCATTCTGCACAAAGATTGCAGGATTTGGTTTTACTTTCCGGTGCATAATCTGACGCTGATCATACACTTTATTCTGTAAAGTGACAGTTGAGGAAAGTAATTCACGGCTCGTTCCATAGTGGTAGAATTCACCACCCGGTAAAGGTAAAATAGCCACAGACAGCTTATTCAACTCATCATCAATAATGCGCGGGTGGTTACCCAGAGACAAACCGAAGTCTGAATATAAATCATAGTACTTCAAATCAGAATACGAAGCATCTTTCTGCGAACGTTTCATCAATAATTCCACCGCCCGATCGCTCAGCAACCAGATACCTATGTCCATCAGAAAGAGATGAGTCTTGGAAAGATTTTCCAACTCTTGCAATGAGGGCTTCTGCAACATAAAATCCAATGCTTCCGGCTGTTTACGGTCAGAAACAAACACCCCATGATGTGTTGCTAATACCGGATCTACCCAGAGTCCATAACATACCACATCTGCATCCGGTATATCCTGCAAAGGTTTCTCGGCACGAATATAGACATCACCACTCGCAATCAGCGTACGCAACTTTTCCGGTGCCCGCTCCATGATTTTCTCATAAAGTGGAACTTGCAAGGATAATAAGTTTTGTCCCAGCTTCTGCCCGCGTGCCCAGCGAAATACCGGTATCGGGGTTAATATCTTTCCGGAGGGAGCATATCCCGGCAGGCGGCGGCTTTGTCCACCGGCATGCAACAGGATACGTTTCTCTGTTGAGTGTTCTGTTTGTTGATTCCTATACCATTCGCGCAAGAGCCAAGTTGTTCCCCCACCCGATCCCAGTTTCATCCCTACAGGATCAGAGGTACAAAACCATTCCGTACGGTCTACATTTTCCAATTCATAGAATGCCGACACAAGATTAGGCGGCAAGGATAATAATTTTTGCATATCCGATTGCTATAATGCTTAATATATTAGCTGCAAATTAAAGCAATCTTAAGCAAAATCCACGAAAAATTTTAATGATTTTGAAAATGAAGATAGAAATATCTCCATTTTCTATTTTTCCAGCATATCTACTACTTGCTGTAATAATGCAGGCATTTTATGGTTGGAATTCTTAATCGTATGAATCTGCTCTTTTCCTTCCGCAGTCAGTGAGAAATACATTTGGCGTTTATCGACTTTACCGATAATACGGGCAATCAGCTTCTTCTCCTCCACAGAGCGTATTAGCTTAGAAGTATTAGAATGAGTAAGTCCTAATGCCTCTGCTATTTCTCCGGAGGTGAGCCGGGGATTATCCAGAAGTGCACAGAGCAACATCCCCTCATTCAACGAGAGGTTGTATTGCTGGATAAACTGGGTTTCAAACTCGGCTATCGCCCGATAAACATCACGAATTTTACATAAATCCTCCATATATTCTCTTTTTTATTTGTTAAATAACAAATAACTAGATGAAAAGGTTGACATTGGCTTTATCTGCCCGCTCCATGTAAGTAGCAACACCACCGATAGTTACCTCATCCAACAGTTCTTCACGACTGATTCCCATCATATCCATTGACATCTGGCAAGCTATAAATTCTACACCCTGTGCGAGAGCCTGAGCACGGAGTGATTCCAAAGAATCCACACCTTTTTGTTTCATAAGGAAGCGCATCATCCGGCTACCCATGCCAAACATATTCATTTTGGATAACTTCAATTTCAAAGAACTGGAAGGAAGCATCATGCCAAACATCTTACCAAAAATATCTTTCTTAACTTTCGGTTTCTGCACTTTCTTCAGAACATTCAATCCCCAGAAAGTGAAAAAGACCGTAACCTTCTGTCCTGTTGCCGCAGCACCATTTGCCAGTACAAAGGTAGCCAAAGCTTTGTCTAAATCATCACTGAAAAGGATCAAAGTTTTTCCCCTACCCGCACCCGCTATTGCTCCGGCAGGAGATGGACAAACAGCAGCTGGATCACCTTTCTCTATAGTTACCGTATAACGGCCTTTTTCTTCATGACTTCCTATCAGACGGTTTCCCGTCGTATCACACCATGCTGAAGCATCACGTGCAAATCCGGCATCAGTTGCCACAATCTCCACTTGTTCTCCCGGAGCAAGAGTATCCATTGCCTTCTTAACTTGCATGATAGGCCCCGGACATTGTAGACCACAGGCATTAATTTTCAATGGCTCTTTAGAAGAGCCCACCGTAGATTCTATTGAATTAACCTGAGGTGTGGCAACTTTATCGGGTACAGGTACAGATGCTACTGCAGCAGAATAGAGCTTATATCCTCCTGAGAGGTTACGCACATTCCGATACCCATTTCCCATCAGGATACGTTGTGCCAGATATCCACGCAACCCTACCGCACAAAACAAGACAACTGGCTTGCTTGTAGGAACTTCCGACATACGATCTCTTAAATCATCCAAGGGAATATTAATTGCTCCCGGAATAGAACCGAAAGAAAATTCCTCGGGAGTACGGGTATCTATCAACATGACTTCATTCTTTTGCTGTACCAGCTCGCGCCAGGTAATAATGGGCATCGCACCGCTTATTATATTAGAAGCCACATATCCTGCAATGGCAATAGGATCTTTAGCCGAAGAGAACGGCGGTGCATAAGTGTGCTCTGTTTCCATCAGATCGTAAACCGTCCCGCCCCGCTTAATAAGTCCGGCAATCTGATCGATACGTTTGTCCACTCCTTCATAACCAATGCACTGTGCACCATATAATTTTCCAGTAACAGGATGGAAAGTTAATTTTAAAGTCAGTGGCAACGCATCCGGATAATAGCCCGCATGAGAAGCAGAATGGGTTACAGAACTCTGATATTCCATCTCCCATTGCTTCAAGCGCTTAGCAGCAAGCCCTGTGGAGGCAACAGTCATATCAAAGACCTTGGCAATAGAAGTGCCAATAGCACCTTCATAAGAAACTTTATTGCCAAATACCATATTATCAGCCACGATACGTCCCTGGCGATTGGCCGGATTAGCCAGATAATTAAGCCATGGTTTTCCGGTCAGCGGATGCGGATATTCAATTGCATCCCCTACGGCATAGATATCTTTCTCAGAAGTTTCCAGATACTCATTTACCCAGATACCTCCGGCTTCTCCTATTTTTAATCCGGCATCTTTGGCCAAAGCAGTTGCCGGACGTACACCAATAGAAAGCAATACCATATCTGCCGAAATTGTCTTCCCACTTTTCAAGAAAACTGTAATACCTTGCTCTGTGCGCTGAAAATGGGTTACTCCTTCTTCCAAATAAAGTGAAACACCCTTCTGAGCCAGATGCTGATGAACAGGAGCGGCCATAGAGAAATCGATAGGTGCCATTACCTGATTACCCATTTCCACTACAGATACAGAGACTCCTGCATGATGCAGATTTTCTGCCATTTCCAATCCGATAAAACCTGCACCAACTACGACTGCACGTTTTACAGCATGTTCTGTGAGATAGGATTTTATATGATCGGTATCTTCGACATTGCGGAGGGTAAAAATACCTTCAGAATCGATACCTTCCAATGGAGGTCGGACAGGTGTGGCTCCCGGTGACAACAGAAGCTTATCATAAGTTTCTTCATATTCGCCTCCGTCAACCGTACGAACCGTAATGGTTTTATTCTGCGGATGAATGGCAATCACTTCATTCTCTACACGCACATCCACTCTGAAGCGCTGACCGAAAGAAGCCGGCGTCTGCACCAGTAACTTCTCACGTTCGTCAATCACGCCACCGATATAATAAGGTAAACCGCAATTTGCATACGATATATACTTTCCCTTCTCTAATAAAAGGATATCAGACTTTTCGTCTACTCTTCTTAATCGCGCCGCCGCTGTAGCTCCCCCGGCAACGCCTCCAATAATTATATACTTCATACTTCTTTATTTTAGTTTTGATGGTGCAAAGAAAATAATATTTTCTAGAATAAAATAGTTTCCATTAGAAAATAATGTTAAAACACAATACAGCAGCATAATAACCAAGAGAATTACTATCATAAAGCATGAAACATACAGAGAAGAAAAAAGTTCATAAATGCAAGATATAAGTCAACAGGAAAGTGTACACACATTTGTTTCAAGGCATATTTATGCCTTGAAAAATCATATAACGACCATAAAAGTCGAGAATTACCAACCGAGTTTTTCGAAACCGGCAGCAGTATACCACCCAGTAGAACGATATGCCTTATCAGTAGCAGTATTAGAAGTTGAAGGAATATAACAGGATACTCCGTTAGTTCCTTCCATAGAAAACATACCGACATAAGAAGAATAATTCATAGAAGTAGTAGCCCAATATGCTACAGCAGAATTAAAAATCTGTCTCCATGCTTCATAAGCATTATCGTCAGTAATCATCCGCATCATACCCACCAGATCATAATACCCTACATGTCCATCCTGATATCCATCAGAGCCACGACGTTGATCATAATCAAACACCGATGCACGAAGTGATGTATTATCAACCGTTTCGGGTAAAATTTGCTTAGTTGTCCTTGCCAGATCGTCCAACCGATCTGTTCTCAATGCACATACAGAAGCCCCACCCGTCCAATTATTATTCGAGATCCCATTACCATCATCATATTTGGCTGCATAAGGTTCGTAATAAGCCTTAGCTATATTCACCGCTACATTCTCAGCAGAAAACATAGCAGGAACAACCACATCATACGAGGCGCCTGGCCCCGGAATCTCAGTCGGAGAACCTATACAATAGTCCGTATAGTCACGTAGCTCATAGGCGACCTCTACTGACAGCATAAGACAAGCATCGAACAATATAAAATCAAAACGAGGAGCAGTCCTCAATATCTCTACAAACTCAGAAATATTCATTCTATTATCACCGTTACCTTTATCCTGTCCCACCCAACGAGTACCAGTTCCCAATGGATAAGGAAGCCAACCGTCTCCATGCGACCAGTAAACCAATCCATAACTATCAGCTTGATATTGGGAATTCAAGAAGACATCAGCAAAAACCTCCTGTGTCTCATCCACACCTACTGAATTACGGCTTGGATAAGTCTTTACTTCCTTTTCTACAACTGTCCCTCCTTCATTCTTCAACTCAAGCAAACGAGGAGATTTACCATCGTCTATATACACCAGAAGATGCACATTGGCATAAGCCTTCGTCATACCCACCTTCATTTCTGCTAAGTCCTGAGAAGCAAATGAAGCAAGACTATTATCTGCCGCAATATATACAAGAACCGTACGATTTCCTATGGAGGTATCCGGTTCCTTATCCTCACATGCAACCAGGAATACAGAGAGACAAACCCACCAAAAGAAATAAAGTTTCGTTTTCATGACTACAGTCTGTTATTTAGGTGAAATCCTTAATTTCTAAGGAGATAAATCCGACTATTCTTCCGGCTTCTTGAAGCGGAATGCATCAGGGTCTATAGGCATTAACACTATCGATTTATTCTTCTTATATTTACTTTTTACCTTTGCAGACTCTTTCTCCAATTTCTTTTTATTCTCAGAGAAATAAATCATGCAAGTATAATCAGGACATTTCAAATCAAATTCCAAGTAATTCTTTAACTGATACGTATAAAGATCACGTTTAGGCAGGAAACCACCTTTATCCAGCTTGATACTATCCAACACTTGGATATCAGTAAAATACACTACCGTGTCATTGAAAGAGGCAGCAACACCGAATGCATACACAGCCTTTTCCTTGCCTTCTTTTCCTTTCTTGAATGAGAATGCCGAGCATACCATAAAAACCAACGCTACGGCAAAAAGTATACGAACGTATTTCATAATCTGTTTTTTTGTTATATGTTGGCGGCAAAGATAATGCAAACCGAGAGCAAAATAAAATGAATTCATTCATTTTTTTATGCTGAAGTGCAGCTCATCTTCACTTTTATGGTAAAAAACAAAAAAAACCGATGACCATAATATGACCATCGGTTTTTAATTCTTTCTATTTGTCGGAAATTGATATTTCTTATTATCCCAAATAAGACTTGAGCAATTTACTACGATTACTTTGTCTTAATCTTCTAATTGCTTTTTCTTTAATCTGACGTACACGTTCACGGGTCAAGCCGAATTTGTCGCCGATTTCTTCCAATGTCATTTCTTGCTGTCCGATACCGAAAAACATCTGTATGATTTCTTTTTCCCTATCGGTTAACGTAGAAAGTGCTCTATCAATTTCCCTCGCAAGAGACTCGTTCACCAAAGAGCGATCCGCCATAGGAGAGTCGTCGTTTACCAACACATCCAGCAAGCTGTTGTCTTCTCCCTCTACGAAAGGTGCGTCCACCGAAATGTGGCGTCCGGATACCTTCAGTGTATCGGAGATTTTATCAACAGGGATTTCCAGTTCATCTGCCAACTCTTCGGGAGACGGGCGACGTTCATTTTCCTGTTCGAACTTGGAGAATGCTTTGCTGATTTTATTCAGCGAGCCTACCTGGTTCAACGGAAGACGCACAATGCGCGACTGTTCTGCCAAAGCCTGCAAAATGGACTGACGTATCCACCATACTGCATAACTGATGAATTTGAAACCACGTGTTTCATCGAACTTTTCGGCGGCCTTTATCAGTCCTAAATTACCCTCGTTAATCAAGTCGGGCAAACTCAAACCTTGGTTCTGGTACTGCTTGGCCACAGATACAACGAAACGCAGATTGGCACGTGTCAACTTCTCCAGTGCGATACGGTCACCCTTGCGGATGCGTTGAGCGAGCTCTACCTCCTCTTCGACAGTTATGAGGTCTTCGCGACCGATTTCCTGCAAATACTTGTCAAGAGAAGCGCTCTCTCTGTTAGTGATACTTTTTGTAATCTTAAGTTGTCTCATTCTTCTAAAACAGATTTGGGTTGCAAAGTTACGACATTTTATTTAGTTACAAGCTAACTTGCCTTAACTTTTTTATCTTATTCACTATACTATTATAAACAAAAAGAATGCCGACAAGTTAGTTGTCGACATCCTTTTTCTTCTTTGTTAGCTAATATTACAATCTTCTTACCTATTACATTTACAATTTACAATTTAATAATGCCAGCTATTAATCCTGAGCGACACTTACCGCATAGCTACCACGTTTTCCAGAAGGGAACATACCTGTAATAAACAATACTTGTTCCTGAGTCTTGGATGCTTCCTTCATCACCTTCTCCAAGTCTTCCACGGTCTTCATCGGTATGTTATTCACTTTAAGAATAATGAAACCTTTGCGAACACCACCTTCTGCCATCTTACCATTGCTAACACCTGTTACTTCAAGACCATAACCCAGATTCAGTTGCTTCTTCAATTCATCAGGTACAGGACGGAAGGCAGCACCAAGAATATCCATATCGGTATTCTTCACTACTTTCGTAGTACCCTGTTCATTCTTCAGCGTCACTTCAATGGTCTTTTCTTTCTTATCACGCATTACTTTTACTTGCGCTTTGTCACCCGGACGATGTTTTGCTAAAGCTTCCTGTAAGTCGGCATACTTGCGAATTGTCTTACCATCCATACCAATGATAACATCATCTACTTTAAGATCGGAACCGGCAGCAGAACCACCTTCTACAATCTCACGTACCCACAAGCCGTCAATAGCATTATATTTTTCTCTGGCCTCTTTCTTAACGTCACTAAACTTCTTACCACTTTCGTCTTTTATTTGCGTGTCACCGGCTTCTTCAATAAGAGGTGTGACCTTAACGCCCAACAATACACGTTGTACTGCACCGAATTGTTTCAAATCAGAAACCACTTTCTTCATGATGCTGGTAGGAATAGCAAAGCCATAACCCGTATTTGAACCTGTCGGTGAGAAAAGAGCAGCATTAATACCAATCAACTCACCACGTGCATTTACCAATGCACCACCACTATTACCCTGATTGATGGCCGCATCCGTCTGAATATACGATTCAATACTTTCTTTTGCCATACCTAAAGAACGAGCTTTAGCACTAACGATACCCGCAGTGACCGTAGAAGTCAGATTAAACGGATTACCTACTGCAAGCACCCATTCGCCTACTTTCAGTGCATCGGAATCGCCCACTGGAATCGTCGGAAAGTCATCTCCTTCTATCTTAATCAAAGCCAAGTCTGTATTTTCATCCGTACCGATGATACGTCCCTTAAACTGACGATTGTCATTCAACGTAACACTGATTTCATCCGCACCGGCAATTACGTGATTGTTCGTTACAATATATCCGTCTTTAGAAATGATGACACCGGAACCAAAACCTGTACGTTCAGGAGTCTGAACCTGTCGTCTTTGTGTACCACCCCGACCCCCGAAGAAGTCACCGAAAAATTCAGAGAACGGATCTCTCACCTCTACTTCCTGAACTTTGGAAGCTTGAGTAGAACGGATATGTACCACAGCGTGAACTGAGTTTTCTGCAGCTTCAGTCAAATCTATCGGTTGAGCATCAACGGCACTGTAAGCAGCCGTACGTACATTCGGATTCTGCCGGAACATATCACTAAATGCAGCAGTACTATCAGCAGGCATATTTTTTTGCAGCATCTTATAGGTGGTTAAACCTGCTACTCCTGAACTGAGAAGTACAATAGCTGCAACCCCAAGAATGTTTTTTGTTGTCTGTTTCATACTTAATTTCTATTCTTTTAATTGTTAATATTCAAATCTTGTTTAACATTTCGACGTTAAAATAACGACAAAAATCGTTCACTTATTCCGCTTGTCACTCTTTTTTGTTCTCTTTTAACAGTGAACTTTTGGGGCTTAACAGCGGTTAACGGCAAGACCTGACAATTTTACATTTATGCACGTTTACTGACGTGAAAATAAGGCAGATAGACGTTAAAACAAAGCAGACCATCTATTTATTTTCGTAGAGGAGATATATCCTTAATTATCAAGGTATTCTATATCCATGTGATAATCCCATTTCGGAAAGTAGAGATTGCCTCCCTCCCATTCCACTTCACCACGCTGGAAGTCGACGGTTTCACTGCGGGGATATTTCTTTTCGGGCATCAAAGGCATACCGTAGTCACTATTCACAATCATACGCCAGGAGTCGATGCCCCCCAGGAAGAAATATTCTTCGTCTGCATTACGGGCGAAAGTAGGAATACCAAATGACTGATCTACAGGTACCCAACCGATACCTTCAAAATAAATCTCTGCCCAGTCATGCAGATTCCACGCTTTGGGATGCATCATGAAACCGCTTTGAAAATGTGCAGGAATGCCACTGATACGACAAAGTGTAATGAACAACAGACTGACCTGACCGCAATCGCCCTTATTGTTATCCAGAACATATTCGGGGATGTTCTCTATGGTAGAGTATTCACGTGCAGAAGCCCAGGGGAAGTTATCATTTACCCAACGAAAGATGCGTTTAGCCTTTAAGAAAGGATTGGTTTCACCCTCTGTCAATTTGGCAGCAAGCTGACGCATACGTGGTGAGAAGATGATATGCTTCTCACGCTCGGCCGTATATTCCTTATATATAGAAGAGGCCGTATCATACGGCTGGATATCTTCCGGCTTCAGATTATGCCATTCAGCATTGGCAGTATACTCAAAGCTTTCGGAGAATACGGTCGGTTCATCCTGCACGGCGCGTTTCTCCATATAGAGGGTGCTGTGAAGGCAATCCTGCGGAGAAAACGTATATTCCGGTTCGCTGGCAGAAATAAACTTCACATCCTGTTGCCGTGGCTGGTCAGTACGCGGATAAGGAAGCCAGCAACGAATCAACTCTCCGGCAGGAACAGCATTGCTGTCTACGGTAAGAGTATAGGTAACACGCATCCGTTTGGGGGTGGTAATCGGATTACCATTCTTCTTCACACTTGCAATAACTTCAGGCAGATTTTCCATATTCACCTTTTCACTTCCACTAAAAGAAACACCGTCTTTCGCAGCTTTTATCTTATAGCAGGCAGAGTCCACGCGGAATAAGTTAGGCCCGGCGTTGCGGAAATAACGTTTCTCGCCATCCAGTGTCATACATTCCAAAGCCTTAGAAGCTTCCCATTGACGCATTTGCTCATCAGTAACATCAGGAATATACTTGCGGATGTAGTCTTTCACTTCAGTTTCTGTACGAGAGAAATCTGTAAGGAGACGTTGATGCAGGTCTTCTTCCCAGGTGTATGGCTTGTTTTCGGGTTTTGTTGTACAAGCAGTTGCCAAGAAGAATAGAGCGGCGGCATACAATACTTTTTTCATAATGATTATTTTTATAGATGATGATGGGACAATACCACTTTATAGTTTCACAACTCCAATACCCGGCAAATCGGGCAATGTAATCTTACCCTTTATCACTTCCATTCCTTTGAAACGGTCGTTAGCAATAAGCAGATTGCCGTCCAGATCGGCAAAATCAACTGCAGGAGAGAATTGAGCGGCAGCGGAACATGCACACGATGTTTCTGTCATACACCCCACCATCACTTTCATACCCAAAGCACGCGCCAATGTCACCATTTTCCAGCCCTCGCGCATACCTGTACATTTCATCAACTTAATATTGATACCATGAAATGCATCTTTCAAACCAGCCACATCACTCAGCCGTTGCAAAGATTCATCGGCAAAGATAGGCAACGGACTTTGCTGCGTCACCCAGGCAATGTCATCCAACTGGGTCTTAGGCATTGGTTGTTCAATCATGACAATCCCTTTTTCATGAAGCCAATGTATCATGTCGATGGCATAATGCTTATCCGTCCAACCCTGATTAGCATCTACGGCAATAGGAAGACTGGTTACGGAACGAATAGTTTCAATCATCTCCTTATCATTCTCACGTCCCAGTTTTACTTTGAGGATATTGAACTGATCCGCACATTCTTTCGTTTTCTCACGTACTACCTCGGGTGTATCAATGCCGATAGTAAAGGTAGTAGAAGGAGCCTTATCTTTATCCAGTCCCCAAATCTTATACCACGGGGCTTGCAGCAATTTTCCCACAAGATCATGCAATGCAATATCGACAGCCGCTTTAGCAGCAGCATCTCCCGGCGAAAGTTTATCCACATAAGCCAGAATATCTTCCAACTGGAAAGGATCGGGGAATTGCCCGATGACATCCTGAACTTTCTTCAGGAAAGCCATTACACTTTCCATTGTACCCAACTCTTTCTGCAGATAGGGCGGCATGGATGCTTCGCCATAACCGGTAATCCCATCATATTCAATCTCCACTTGTACATCAGGAGTTGTGGTGCGTGAGTAAGTAGCCACCGTAAATACATGACGCAACTTCAACTCATACGGGAAAAAACGCAATTTCATCCTGGCATTCACACCACTTTTATTGATATTGAACAGAGACGGGGTGCTTTCCCCTGCAAACACACTGTTAATAGCCACACTGGAACCTAATGCAGCGAAAGCCGCTGTTTTCAGGAAATCTCTTCTGTTTTGCATATTATTCTTTTTTTAAGCTACGTAACTGTATTATTCATAATAAGGGTTTGTTGCCGTTGTATTCAGGGATTCTTCCTTATTTATATAAGGTAACACACGCGTGGCAAACAACAGCCGTCCGAGGTTATATTCATCAAAGAGTTCGTCGGCAGGATCAAAACTACTGACATGCACATCTCCCTGTGAATGAATGAACCGTTTATCCCCAATATACATTCCCACATGTACCACACGCTCTTTACGATCTGCCGTAGCTTTACGGCCGAAGAAGATCAAATCGCCCGGTTGCAGGTTACTAAAATCAGGAGCAACATCGATATGCTCGCCTACATAGGCTTGTTGCGAAGCATCACGCGGAATGATTATATCATGTATGAATAGAATGGTACGCATGAAACCGCTACAATCAATTCCCTTGGAAGAAGTACCCGCCCAAAGATATGGAACGCCCATTAATGTGTGCGCTGTATGGATAATACTGGCAGCATCTTGCTTCAAGGAAGCCCGCCATTTACTTTCCGGCATAGAGATGGATTTTGAGATATACCCCGTCCGTCCATCAGGATAAACAACCTTATAGTAAGCGCCCTTGCTTCCCTCCCACTTCAAGCGGTTACCTGCAACCACATCAGAAACAGTCTGGGAAGTTTGATTAGGTTCGGAATACACGAAGCCGTAATGAGAAATCACCACAATTTTCTCTGCCGCATTCCAGGCATGAAGTTCTTCTTTAGTTACCGGATGAATACCTACACGGTGTACCCAAGCAATGTAATTATCCGGTGTCTGAATGCGATACCAGCCGTCGCGTTGCAACACGCGGATGGGCATTCCCATCAATCCCTGCGTCATCATTTCGGATGAGAAATCCGGTTCTACACGAAGATTGGATACCGATACATTAATGATGCCATATGTTTTTCCTTCCAGCCCAGCCTCATCCGGCAATACCTGCAGACAGTCCATTACTTTATAATTGGCTTTCGACAATCCATTGAGAAGAGCCACTTTCGCTTCAGAAGAGGTGGTTACACCACGTAACATCACATTTTTACCGGCAAAGGAATAATCTACATCAAAAAGTGCCACTCGTTTGTCCGGGGCATACTGACGTTTCAAACTGTCGGATAATTGTGCCACATCGGCAGGAATAGTCCTGTCCCCGACTTCCGAAGCCACCGAACATAACGAAGCGAAAAGGAACAGGGATACGATAGGAATAAGTCTTTTCATTAGCTAAAATGATTTGGGGGTTATTAAGTATTAGCAAAGTTAGAAATAATTTCTATTTTGGTTATATATTTTCAGGAATATTAAGATATAGTTTTAGAATGAAATCCACCAACTCCGTATCAAGTCCAAGCATATAGACACGGAGCAGGTACGAAGTTGATGCAGATCAGACAGAGAGCAGATAAAACATTGATCATGTCCGCTTGCAAAGAAGAATAAAAAGAGGAACAAATGCCTCATTCTTCAGAAGAAGTTAAAAAACTCGGCAAGGTTTTGTATCCACTGGCATAAAAGTCGTATCTTTGTCGGACAAAAGCAGTTGGTCGGTCTGTCGCTTGCGCTTCGGCGTATGAGGAAAGTCCGGGCAACACAGAGCATCCCACTTCCTAACAGAAAGCTGTCCGCGAGGGTAGAGTAACGTAGAAGAAAACAACCGCCTGCGTCTTCGGGCGTCGGTAAGGGTGAGAAGGTGGGGTAAGAGCCTACCAGTCTTGTGGCGACACAAGGGCTGTGCGTCTTGGGAGTTGTAAGGTCATGTAAACCGACACTATGAGAGCTGCTCGCTCCACGTCGGAGGGTAGACCGCTAAAGCTTGTATGGTGACATACAGCTCAGATAAATGATGGACACCTTGATGAATGAAGAATTAAGAATGAATAACGAAGAATTCTTCCTGAAAACAAGGAACAGAACCCGGCTTACAGACCGACTGCTTTTTTTTAATGAAGAACTGAGAATGAAGAATGAATAAACGTATTACTGCTCTTTGGAAATTCCTGACATACGACATTTGGCGTATTACGGAGGACGAAGTCACTAAAACGACCTTCTCCCTCTATAATATTATCAAAACAATCTATCTATGCATTAACCGTTTCACCAAAGACAGACTGGTAAACAAGGCTTCTGCCCTAACTTACAGCACGCTGCTCGCCATTGTTCCCATTCTTGCCATCCTGTTTGCCATCGCACGCGGATTCGGCTTCGACAATCTTATGGAAAGTCAAGTACGAATGGGATTTGGAGGACACAATCAAACGACGGAAGTAATCCTACAGTTTGTCAATTCTTACCTGTCGCAAACCAAGAGTGGCATATTCATCGGAGTGGGTTTAATCATGTTGTTATGGACGGTTATCAACCTGATCAGCAGCATTGAAATCACGTTCAATCGTATTTGGGAAATAAAAAAAGCACGAAGTATGTACCGTAAAATCACGGACTACTTCTCCATGTTCTTACTGATGCCTATATTGATTGTGATTTCGGGTGGTCTCTCTATCTTCATGTCCACCAGCTTAAAGTACATAGAAGACTTTGTTCTGCTGGCTCCTATCCTGAAGTTCCTGATACGCCTGATACCTTTCGTGCTGACGTGGTTTATGTTTACGGGACTCTACATCTATATGCCGAATACCAAAGTAAGGTTTAAGCCTGCACTCATTTCAGGAATTCTTGCAGGAACGGCACACCAGGCATTCCAGTTTCTCTATATCAGTGGTCAGCTATGGGTATCACGCTATAATGCCATTTATGGTAGTTTTGCCGCACTCCCTTTGTTTCTGCTTTGGCTTCAGATATCATGGACCATCTGCCTGTTTGGCGCAGAACTGACCTATGCAGGACAAAACATCCGGAATTTCAGCTTTGACAAGGATACCAAAAATATCAGCAGAAGGTTCCGGGATTTTGTTTCCATTCTTATCATGTCTCTTATAGCTAAGCGGTTTGAAGAGAATATTAAGCCGTACACTGCCGAAGAAATGTCCGAAGAATGCCAGATTCCTATCCGCCTGACGCATCAGGTGCTATACGAGCTACAGGAAATCAACCTGCTGCATGAAGTGGTAGATGAAAAAGACGAGGTAATCGGTTATCAGCCTGCAATGGACATCAACAAACTGAATGTCGCACTATTGTTGGACAGACTGGATACGCACGGCTCGGAAGATTTCAAGATTGATAAGGAAAAAGAATTCAGCGATCAATGGGAGGTGCTGATGAAGGCACGCGAAGAGTATTATAAGAGTGCGAGCCATGTATTGCTGAAAGACCTTCAATGACTCTCCACTCTCCATTCTCAACTCTCAACTTATCTCAGTATTTATTGTAAGAAACCACCTTTTCTTTCGGCTTTCTTGATTTCTTCCGCTTCTCTTTCACGGAATAGCCAATGGTGATAACCAACAGCAAGCGCTTGGAAGACGGAATACCGGTCAGCTTCTTGATTTCTTTCTCATCAAACCAACCAAGAATACAAGAGCCCAACCCTTCACTCTCAGCAGCCAATGTGATATGAGCAGTGGCAATGCCAATATCTATTAAAGGGAAATACTTGTCTTTAATCTTTGCACCCAGAAATGAAGTTACGTTCATTGATTCCTCCACCACCAAAATGTGTACAGGAGCATCTTTAGCGAACTTATTCATTCCCAGTCCGGCAGTGGCCTTACCAACTTTGACGGAAAGCTCCGGATCATTGATTACAACAAACTTCCACGGCTGCGCATTACAAGCCGAAGGTGCCAGACGGGCAGCTTCCAATATCCGTTCCAGCTTCTCACGCTCAACAGGACGGCTCATATCATAAGCACGGTCACTCTGCCGGGAAGCAACTAACTTCAGAAAATCTTCCATATCTATTAGTTAAACTGTATCATCCGGCTGATATACTTACCAATAATATCAAATTCGAGATTCACTACACTACCTGCTTTGATATCGTGGAAGTTCGTATGCTCGAAAGTGTAAGGAATAATAGCTACCTGGAAAGTATCGTCTGTCGGGTTGCACACTGTCAGGCTTACCCCGTTCACGGTTACCGAACCTTTGTCCACCGTGATATATCCACGCTTGGCCATTTCCTTATCGAAAGCATACCGAAAGGTGAAGTAATAACTTCCTTCAGCATCTTCCACACTCATACAAGTGGCAGTCTGGTCCACATGTCCCTGCACAATATGCCCGTCCAGACGGCCGTTCATCATCATGCTGCGTTCTACGTTCACTGAATCTCCGACTTTCAGAAGCCCAAGATTAGAACGTTCCAATGTTTCCTTCATGGCAGTAACCGTATAGGAATCCTCCGTCATGCTGACTACCGTAAGGCACACACCATTGTGAGATACACTCTGGTCTATCTTCAATTCATTTACAAATGAGCACTTGAACGTGAAGTGTACGTTCTCTTGTTCTTTTACCAATGCCACCAAGGTGGCGCATTCTTCTACTATTCCGGAAAACATAATTCTATTTACAATTTAAAGATTTACAATTCCTAAAAACCTACTTCAATGGCAAAGATACGAAAAGAGTGTCATATTCCATGCGGTTTTTTAAAAAAGGATAAGTACTTATGAAATCTCTGAATCCGGATAAGTGGAAGGGGTTGTGCCGAATGTATCCACAAAATGCTTCCTAAAAGTAGGAATATCATTATACCCCACCATCTCTACCACCTCCTGAACAGCATATATCTTTTGTTTGAGCAATGTAGCTGCTTTACGCATACGCACTCCTCTTATCAACTCGATAATGGTGAAGTCCGTACTTTGTTTCACCTTGCGGTATAAAGTCGGCTGGCTCATATTCAACTCCGAAGCCAACTTCTTCACACTGAAATCGGCCTCAGCCATATTCTCTTCGATTATTTTCACCACCGAACAGATAAACGGGTCTTCCATTTTTGCTTTCTCTTCAGATTCAGCCTCCCCTTCTGCAACATCAGGTGTCATCAGCAAGTTAGTGTACATTTGCTTCAGGTTTACACGGGCATTAATCAGGTTGCGCACCCTTGCTTTCAGAATACCCGGAGTGAAAGGTTTCAGAATATAATCATCCGCACCTAATTCCAACCCCCGAATAATGTCATCGTCTTCCACTTTAGCTGTCAACATGATGAATGGAATATGACAGGTCTCCAGTCCTTCTTTCAGTTCACGGCAACACTCAAATCCGTCTTTCACAGGCATCATCACATCGCAGAGTATCAGGTCGGGATGTTCCTTGACCGCTATATCGACACCCTCCTGCCCATTAGTTGCCAACAGCAAATCATATTCTTTATAGAAAAGAACTTTCAGGTATAGCCTGATATCTTTATGATCCTCAACGATTAGTAATGTTTTTCTTTCTTTTTGGACTAATGAGACAGCTTCCGGAGTTACCTGTACCACGTCCTCATCAGGTACAGATACATTTTGACTGGGTTCTTCCGTCACAGAAGGTATTTCTTCCGATTCCTCCTGTGGCTCCGGTTCTACGAACAGAATATTCGGATCATTTTCCAAAGCTGCCTTCCCCATGGGAAGTTCCACGATCACCTCAGTACCTTCTCCCTCCCGGCTCTTCATAACAATCGTCCCATGATGAAGCTGAATGATCTTTTCCATTACTCCATATCCCAGTTCAAGATCGGTCAAATCCGACTTTATTTCTTCACTTATGAATTGAGAGGCTTCTTTCACCCTATTTTTGCCGTTGTCCTCTACAACAATTACACAATAGCGCACTCCATCGCGCACCATCTCCTGTAGCAAGAGAGAAACATCACCGGAAAAACGCACGTGATTGAAAGCATTGGAAAGCAAGTTATGCAGCACAAAGCGTATCCGCTTATTATCCGCCCAGATTTCCATATCCTTTTTTATTTTTTTATCGTACCTGAGGTTAAACTGATTAATCCGCACCAGCTCGCCAACAGCAACCACTACCCCATCCACCAATCTTTCAATAGAATAAGGGGCCACTTTCAACTTGTCGGTCAACGATCCCTGAGTATAAATAGCCAGCAACTGATTGCATGCATCCAGCATTCCTAACGAGTTCCGATAGGCTACCCGCAATTTCGAAAGAATCCCTGCAGGCAACCCCGACTCCTGCGCCACCTCTTTTAAAGGTGCAATAATCAAGGACAACGGCGTTCGCAACTCCTCCATAAACTTCGTTAGCAACTGATTGCGCATAACTTCTATCTCTTGCTTCTGTTCTTGTTCCATTTTTGTAAGATTTAAATTTTCCCTCAATTCCATTTCCCGGGATTTATACATTTCGCGCCTTCTCCCTTTATGTTCTATATAACAATATACGGCATACATTCCTCCGACAAAAAGAAGCAGATATCCCGATTTCGCCCAAAACGTATTCCACCAATATGTTTTCACCCGAATAGGTATTTCTATCAGCTCACTCTCACTTGCATCTGGATAAACAAGTTTCACTTGCAGCGTATACTTGCCTACCGGGAGCTTCCTGAAGGAAATCCCATCTTCCAACGCTCCATTTTTCCACTCCTCATCAGGCAGCAGGCGGTAAACTTGTTTATGTTGCATGATACCATATTCCAAATCGGAAAAATAGAAAGTAAAGTCATCATTTCCCGGTCCAAAAACAAAGTTACGTTGCAAGTCCGGAGTTGTTTTCAACACCACCTGTCCGTTTAGCACTTGTCCGATGGACGCAACACTTCCATTTACCCAAAGTTCTGCCAGCCTCAAAGCATTTTTGTTCCGTTCCGCCTTAATGGCCATCGGATCAAAAAAAGTCAAGCCAAGCGAACTGGCCCATAGCAGGCGTCCGTCACGAAGACGGCAAACTTCATTGGAATATCCGAACGAGGCATAATTATAAAGCAAGGACTCATTATTTCTTATCGTCACAATCCCCGAATTACTTCCTGCCCAAGTATTTCCATTTTCATCGTCTACCATGCAGAATATATGACTGCTGCTCAATCCGTTGAGCAAAGTAAACACATTCTCTATTTTCCCTTTTTCACGTCCGTCAATACGAAGAATCTTATCGGAACAAGAAGCCAGGATCTGATTATAGCTATTGACATATATGGAATAGACGGGAGCAACCTCCAGGCCTGCATCCCGTTCATATTCACCAATCAGTTTGAACGTATTACCTTGGTTTTCCATTCGTTTCAGCCCTACACCTGTCCCCAGCCAAATGTCGCCATCTTTATCTTCCGCTATTGAATTTATCTCTTTTATTTTCCGGCCTTCATATTCCACGGAAACGATTCTACACTTCCCGGATTTAGAATCGAAAAGTATCAGTTCGTTTGTCGTAATGATCCACAACCGGTTCCTGGAGTCCACACAGAACTGATGAACAGCCTCGGAGAAATCGGTCGTTCCCTCAGGAGCCAATGTAAAGGTCATTACTTCCTCCGTTGTAGGACTAATACAGACTACCCCGCCATGTGAATCTCCCAACCACAAAAGCCCATTCTTATCTTCATCCATCCGGTAGATTTCGCCCTGTTTCAATCCTTTCGTCCAAGGTACAAAGACCGTTCTTTTCGAAAGCCCGCTTGACGTGCTTCGCCATAGCTTTCCTTTATCTGTCAGAATCCAGATATGTCCCCACTGGTCTTCTTCTATCCCCGCAACACCCGCATCGAATGTCTGTTCCAGAGTATTAAATGTTTTTGCTGTGCAATGCATGTAGTAAGAACCGCTTCCAAAAGTGGCAATCCACAAAATCTGCTGTTCTTCGTGCCACAGCAAATCTGTAATCTTCCCTTCCATCCTGAAAGGATAAGACTGCTCCATATACTCAAAGCGACATGCAGAGTCAACCAGTTCTTTCGAATCAAACTTCAGTGAGAAAAGCCCTTTCCATGTCGCCACATAATAATTCACATCATCCACACAAACGATATCAGTTATATAGGTGTCCTGAAGCAAACTCCGGTCAGTTCCTGTACTCTGAATCTGATGGAATGTCTTTTGCTTCAGATTGTACAATTCAATGTCAGAATAGGAAGGACATATCCACAAATAATCCCCATACTGGTAGAGTGTAGTAATTTTATTATCCTGCCGCCTGTCCAAGAAGTCCGCCTTTGCACTTTTGATATCATAAATCATTACCCTCGTCCGGTCGACACAAGCAAAAAGAGCTTCCTTTCCTCTACCGGAGAGGTTAGACACCTCCCCCTTTACATGCGGTTCTTCCGACAAATGAATGGTAATACCATCTTCGTTCCGCTTCTTGCTACGCATTGCTGCACCGGTATACAATCCGTTTGTAGTACCGATATAGAAGTTCTGCTCATCCGCTATATAAAAAGAAAGAATATCCTGCTTTTTTATCGGCCTGTCATAAGAAACAGGCAGATACTCCTCTTTCTGCGGATCAAAACAAGCAATTCCTCCTTGCAGCAGTTGAAGATAAAGCAATCCGTCGGGACTTTGAGAAATAGACGTAACAGCACATGAGACAAACGGCAGTAGGCCCGAATCCCGACACAATATCAACGGAAAGTTCCTGATTCTGAATCCATCATACCGACTGATTCCCATATCGGTGGCAAGCCACACGAAACCATCACCTTCATGATGGATAGCATAAACTGTGTTATTATCCAGACCATTCTTCATGGCCACCGGCACCAGATTCCCGTATGAAATGGAAAAGGCCGCAATACAACGAATCTGTAATAGGCAGATTGCCAGTAGTAATTTCGTTATTGAAAGTCGTATTATTCGCATTATTCTATCACTATGTCGTGAATTTAAAATATCCTACAAATATAATGCAATTAATTTAAATAGTAAAAAATTATTAATAACAAAGTTTGTGTGTGCATTAATTCTTAATCATTCCAAAGTAATACAAAATTCCCCCCTGAAAGTATTACTATCAGAGGGGAATTCTTGTTTGTTTTGTTCTATTCCTCACTTTTTTACATTCAAGTTCTCATTCACTATATTTCAACAGCTTAAAACTATACGTTCCCTTCTGCATCTGAAAACTATAATTACCCCTAAAAACTACAGGTACTTTTACAAGAGTATTGGCTTCATCGCTAACTTTAAAATAGAGATAACTTTCCGATTCAAACTCATAAGTATAATCGTCGCTATTCTTCATCGGGGTAAGCGACAAGCCTTGTGCACGCCAATCGAACAGATCCGAAGAGTAAGAATAATCGGTTCCCCAATAATACACCTGCTCCTTTTCAAAACTGAACTTCAGTTCCACATTCAACGCAAAACCTTCGGCTGCCGTCCCGTTACGCGTTACGGCCTTATAATTTCCCGACATTACGACTTTCTCAAAATCCTTGTCTGAGATTCTGGTACAGTCATGCAATTCATTGCTATTCTGACGCAGCGCTTCAAGCACGCCGCGAACCTCTTCAGTCAGGACAGAAGGTATATTGTCTACTCCGGCAACACTATATGAAGCATATTCTACTCCATACGTATCCATTATCGATTCAAAAAGGGATGTTGATTCCACTACATCATCTGCAGTGCTTGTACAAGAAGTAAAGCCAAACGCCAACGCGATGACAATAAAAAAATAAATAGTCTTCATAAATGGGTCCTCCTTAATTATTTGTTTTGTTTATAATCTGCTTAACTAAGAATTGTTTTGTTTGTACTCCTCAAAAGGGGACCTCTCTTCATTATTATGTCGCAAACATAGGTATATTATTCAAATAAAAAAACTTTTTACCCTAAAAAATGAATTATTTACCCATCTTTTTGAATGAAACACACCACATACAAGCATATAATGCAAAATATGCAACTTATCAAAACACCCACCACCTGTATTTCATTCACAAAGATAGGTAAAATCACCACCCGCCGGAAGAAGAAAGAAACACCCACCCTAAAAGTCAAAAACACCACCCATACGGAAATTCACCACTGTTCAAAAAAAACGATTGCATGAATCACCTCCGAACAAAGATGAATACGCCAATTAAGGGTTCTTTGGGATTCAGCTACCTTTGACACCAAACCAAACAAAACTCACCAATATGAAAAAGAAAAGAAAATTGTTTTTATTCGTTTGTCTATTTACCTCCACCTTATTATATGGGCAGGTAGTCGGCATTAAAACGAATGTATTGATGGATATCACTAAAACCATCAACTTGGGAGCAGAAATCGGCCTGAATAAAAAAGCAACCTTGGATTTGTACTTCAACTACAACCCCTGGAAGGAGAACAACTACAAAATGTTCAAGATGTTCGTTTTCCAACCCGAATATCGTTATTGGTTCTGCGACCGCTTCAACGGACATTTCATCGGCATCCACGCTCACGGCGGCATTTATCAGGCTGCCGGAATCGATATGCCTTTCGGACTTTGGAAAGAACTGGAAAACCACCGTTTCAAAGGTCACTTCTACGGAGCAGGCATTTCTTACGGATACCAATGGATAATGAGTAAACATTGGAACATCGAGGCCAACATCGGTGTAGGATACATCCGGGCCAAATACGAAAAATATCCTTGTATAGAATGCGGGGAGAAAACGGATGAAGGACACAAGAACTATGTAGGGCCTACCAAGGCTGCTGTCAGTTTAATCTATTTATTCTAAAAAACAAACATTGCAAGCAATATGAAGAAAGTTATATACCTTATATTATTAGTGACATTGCCGGGATTGAAATCCCAGGCACAGTCTACCGTTGTGTATAAAGATCAGGTACGCATTGAAAACCAGTCCGTCACACGCAGTGAGGACAACCGCCTGACCATATCCATGGACATCATCATGCAAGCCAACATGAAGATAACCTCCAATCGTTTTGCCACACTGACCCCGATACTTGAAGCAGACGGACGCACTAAGTCCCTTCCACCGGTTGTCATTTACGGTCGCCGCCGGGCGCTGACGCACGAACGCAACAACACCATTCCCAAAGACGCATTCGTGATTCTACGCCGGAAACGTCATACGGACCAGAAAGTAAACTACCTGATACAGTTGCCCTACGAAGCCTGGATGCAAAAAGCCAATCTGGTGATGGATACCGACCTTTGCGGTTGCCGCGACATTGTGGAAGCAAACCAACTCGACCCTATCACTTCACTCAATATCGAGCGCGCCAAGCTGCAACCTGCCATCGCATACATCGCCCCTAAAGCAGAAGAAATAAAACACCGTGCCGCAGAGGGCAGAGCGTACCTCGACTATCCGGTCAATCAGACCGTCATCTATCCGGATTACCGCAGCAACCAAGTGGAACTGGCCAAGATACGTGCCACCATCGATACGATCCGTGCCGACAAGAACATCTCCATAACAGGTATCCGCTTCGACGGATATGCCTCTCCCGAAGGCGGTTATGCCAATAATGCCCGCCTTGCCAAAGGACGTACGGAAGCGTTACTGAATTATGTGCGCAAGTATTACAACTTCCCCGAAGGGCTGATTACCACCACTTCTACTCCTGAAGACTGGAAAGGTTTTCGCAAGTTTATCGAAAACTCCGCACTGCCGCAGAGGAACGAGCTTCTTCAGATAATCGATTTGGAAGAAAAAGACATGGATGCAAAGGAGAAACGCATAGCCCGCTTTGTTGGCCCCGAAACTTACCGGTTCCTGCTCAATGAATGTTATCCTGCATTGCGACATTCCGATTACACAGTATCCTACACTGTACGCGGATTCAACGTCGAAGAAACCCGGGAGCTCATCAACAATCGGCCACAACTATTAAGTCTGCAGGAGATATTCAATCTGGCACAGACTTACGAACCGGGCAGTGAAGAATTCAACCATACCTTCCAAGTAGCAGCCGTCATGTTTCCCGACAACCCGACAGCCAACCTGAATGCAGCGGCCATGGAGATACAGCGGGGCGGCGACCTGACGGTAGCCAAGAAGTATCTGGCCAAAGCAGATCCGGATGCAGGCGCCACCCTGAACAACCAAGGAGTGATAGCCCTGATGGAAGGTGACCTGGATGCAGCCGAACAATACTTCAACCGGGCTAAAGAAGCAAATATAAAAGAAGCTGAAACCAACCTCATCGAGGTGAGCAAACAACGGAATTTCCCGACAGAATAAATAATCTATAACCACTTTTCCTTCTTCACGGGCTCCGGTAAAACGATCCTTGCAAGATTGTCTTTTATCACAATTTGTTCATATCCCGCGCAGAAACGAATGAATCCCGCAAACGATGATTATTATCAGTTTGCGGGATTCTTGTTATGGAGATATTTTCTTTATTTCTACAACTTATCTATCTCGTCAATCGTCAGACCAGTAATGTCGGAAATCAGCAGGTTATCCAACCCTTTTATTTTCATTTTACGGGCATTGGCTATGCGCTCTTCTTCACGGCCTTCAAAAACGACCTTCCTCGCGTTCCGTATAGAGTATCCATTCATAACCAGAAAGAAATGAACTAAATACAATAGCTAATTCCTTTCTTAGGCATTCCTATGCTTTTTCCCTTCCAACGGTTAGCCTTTTCCATCCGATCGTTTATTCTTTCCACCGTGGAGTTTCTTTCTTTCCTCCATGGTGGAAAGAATAAGTACCTACTACAAGTTCCCTTAACCGTCGCAGCGAAAAGGGATAAAAGTGGCGATGCGGCGGCTTAACCTCTGAAACTTAATATTATTTATGCGGATCAGGAGTTGGATTGCGTTCATATCCGCTCGATAATAAAATCAGAGGATGGGAGAATAAGTCACCGGATGACTGAAACGCCATTTCAAATATTTTACAGTGAATAAAACGGCATATTCCGGATTTAAATCAAACGAAACTACTTTTTTTTCGCGGAAGACAATCGTTCCATCAACGACAAATCTGACAAAAAGCACGTGAAAACGCCCTCCATACCCTGATAAACAGCCTGCAAATCATTCATTTTAGATTAAAATACCCACCACTCAAAAAAACTTTCAGATTGCGAGAAAAATAATTTGAGATTGAAAAAAACACCGATCAACGGGAAAGGAAAATGCCCCTACATTTGCAATATCGAAAGAAAGAGATAAACAAAACAAATTATAGAGTTACAAACAAACAAAACCAAAGTATCATCAGAAAGGTATCATCAGAAAGAAAGAATGACTACAGGAAGCTCAGTACTTATCAGATAAGACACTTCCAAATCAACAAAGCCTCTCACGATGTTGAACAGTTCCACATTATTATATAGAGAATGTAATAATGCTCCTCTCAAAAAAAGTCTATAAATGTACTACTTTAAAAGTACAACAACCCCAAAAAGTATTATCAATTTTAAAAATCAAAAGAATATGAAACTTAAAAGTTTATTTTTAGCAAGTTTGGCTGCATTGGCAATGGTTTCTTGCAGCAACGAGAACGATCCTGCCATTGACGGTGGTGTAGATAACGCAGAAAAGAATGCCCTTTTAAATTTGGGATTTGCTTTTCCGAAGTCAGCAGTAACAAGAGCTGATACTGAAGCAGGCAGTGAAGCTGAATATGAGTTTAATAATATAGCTATCATCATAGATTATCAAGAGCCCATTGATAATAAAGGTACTAAGAGAGAAGTAAAAATGCTGGATCGTGCTGCTTTCAGTCCGGCCACGGTGGCACCAAATAGCAATAATGTCGTGATTTATACCAAGGAATCCATTCATGTGACAAAAGGCACAGCTACCATTCATGCAATTCTCAATACTAATTATACGGAAAGTATCCTTCTAAATCCAATAATGCAGGATTTGTCTGCTCAAACATTTATGCCTAGTAGCTATGAAGCACTGGATGCTTTGACACAAAACGGGCCGGCTACTGCCAACAACTTCATGATGACAAATACAACAGAAGGAATAAGTGCAACATTCATTGAAAATAAAGCTACTGATGTCACGATTCCAATGAACCGTGTAGTTGCAAAATTAATGGAAACAAGTACAACGAGAGTATTTAAAAATGTACCGTTGGATTATGAACCTGCAACAACAGGCCTAGTCGAAAAACTACATATAGTCTTGAAAAAGGCTACTTATGTGAATCTGGCAAAGAAGACCAGTCTGTTCCCATCCGAAACCGCAATAAGCACAAATTGGTTTCAGGGATATCCCATGACTTGGAATGCATTGCCAGCCAACAATGGTAGTTTTGAATATATAGACTTGACAAGTGACGCACGCACCCATTACTGTTTTGAAAATGAATCGGAAAGTACTCATACAGGCATCATCTATGAAGCAGTAGCCACTTGGGATGAAAAAGCAGCCCAGACATTTTATATCTATGGAGGAAAAATTTATCTGGATTATGCAGCATTGAAGGAAAAATGCCCAGGTTGTCCTGAAGAAACTGCAACTTCCAAAGACTTCCATGAAAAAGACATCAGAAAATATGTAGATGGAAAGTGCTACTATTACAAGGATATCCAGACCACGACTGAAACAGGATCTGTTCCTAAAATCCAGCGTAACAACGTTTACAAAATAAGTGTATCCAGCGTTGTGAAAATCGGTACCCCAACCATCATCTTCGAAGATCCGGAAACACTTATGAACGTGAGCATTGAGGTTGATCCGTGGACTGTTAATGATAATTCATTAACCCTTGAATAGCCCTCTATAATCTTTAACCATCAATCAATCCTGAGACGGAAGAGGGGGAGTCCCCTCCCCCTCTTCCGTTTTTCTCTCAAAGAACTATCAAACAAAACATCATTATCCCCAAAGCTTAAAAGACAGAAAGCATGAAACGAATATTCACTCACATACAGAAATCAGCAAAGAGTGTACTGCTGCTTACAACAGTATTGGCTGGTGCAATGGCATCCTGCGACTCAGTCCTGGATTTTGAAAAAGGCGATTGCAGCATCGAATACCAAGTCAAGTTCAAGTATGACTATAACATGGAGAAAGTGGACGCATTTGCAACAGAAGTGAAAACTGTTACGCTTTATGCTTTCGACGAAAACGGAAATTTCGTCAACCAGAAAACAGAACAAGGTGAGCGTCTTGCCACCGAAAATTTCGCCATGACCATAGATTTAGCTCCCGGAGAGTATGACATGATTACATGGGCAGGTCTGGACGACCAATCGTTCGCCGTTCCCTTGCTGACCCCGGGGGTATCGAAGCTGAAAGATCTCACCGTACTGACCAGACGTAATATCGATACCAAGGCTACCGGCGAAGAAGGAGAATACATCGTACAACATAACCTCCCCTCCCTGTTCCACGGCAGAGTGGAAAGAGTAACATTAAGCGATAAGCCCAATACCCGCGCCATACAACAATTAGTGACCACTATTCCTTTGGTTAAGAACACCAACAACATACGCATCGTCATCGCCCAGATCAATCAGAACCCCGACCAACCCGTGACGCGCGCCATCAACAAAGAAAGATTCTCATACGCCATTTACGATGACAATGGCTATATGAACTACGATAACACCCTGCTGGAAGACAACATGCTGACTTACCTCCCGTTTGTCACCGAAGACTCCAAGGTTACAACCCGTGCCTTTGGCGACGAAGACGCTGAATATCCGGCAGCCATTGCCGAAATAAGCGTAGCGCGCCTGCTTGAAACGCAAACTCCACAACTGGAGATTATCGACCAGGAGACAGGCAAGCAACTGCTTCCCGACAACTCACTCATCAAACTCCTGGGTCTACTGAAAGAGCAGGATTTCATAGACATGTCCCTTCAGGAATATATGGACCGCGAAAGCCGTTTCGGCGTAATGTTCTTTGTTGACGAGAACCTGACAATGATAAACACCGTGATTCAAATCAACGACTGGATTGTAAATATCAACGATATCGAACTTTAAAAACGGACAAACAATGAAAAAATGGTTATACATATTAGCAGCTATCCTCCTTCAGATACAATTCGTATCTTGCATGGATGAACAACTGGTCGACGGTTCTTACGAAAGCGACATGACCAGCCTGAAAATAGTACTCGATATCCCGGTAGAGAACGCACAGTCACGGGGTCTTGTTTATGGCCCGGACGAGGATGCGGCAAATGTATACGAAAGCGAGATAAACGATATATACGCATTTGCCTTCGACAGCGACAACAAATGTGTTGATAAGTTCAAGACCGTTTATTCATCCGGTACACTCACTGCAACAATCAATCTTGAAAAGACAGCGGCGGACAAACCCATCACCGTAATGGTGATTACCAACCTGAAGAATCAGGAGAACGGAGACGAGTTAGTCGGCAAACTGAATGGCATGGAAGGCAAGACAAAAGAGCAAGTGCTGAAAGAACTGGAATATACCTTCTCCGGAGCATGGAACATTACAGAACGTCAACTTCCGATGTGGGGTGAAACCAAAATCACTCCCCAAAAAGGTAAAACCGTGTTCGGTGATGTAAAATTGTATCGTGCCGTATCCAAAATCAATGTAACGGTGAATAAAGGTAAAAGAATACAAGACAGTGGCACAGATATATTCAAACTACGCAGTGTACGTGTATATTATGCACGTACCAGCGGTTTGGCCGGTTCATTTTATGCGCCTGGAGATAACGAACCAGACAATCCAACAATAGGTTCGCCCACAATCACCCAGACTTCTATGCCCGACGGCGTAGAGTATATGCCAAGATACACAGCAGAACAGGAACCTAACGGAATTCAATTTACAGTAGATAAAGGCAATGACTATGCACTTGAAAACAAAATATATGTGCCCGAAGTAAATCAGCAGGGCGAAGAGCCAATGTGCCTGGTAATAGGCGGTTGCTACATGGGCAGCACTGAAGAAACCTACTATCGTGTAGACTTCAAAAAAGGCAACAAAGGCGATGAATATTATGATGCCCTTCGCAACCATATCTATAACTTCGACATCACAAACGTGAAACGACCGGGAACCGATATACCCGACCCGGCACTGGATCATGTGGTAGTGGGTATGGATGTGAAAATCACAGAGTGGGAAACAGAATTTATGCGCGGCATCGGCGGACAATATACGCTGGAGGTGCAAGGAGGAGGCGTAATAATGGATGCAACCAACCAACAAGGAACCAGCCTATGGGTAAAAACAACTTATAATGGAGGCTGGAAGGTCAGCTCCCAAGTAGGCGATTGGTATACAGTTGAGAAAGATGGCGATAAGGTAAAAATTGTACCTAACTTAAATCAAGGCGGTCAGCGTCGCGGTAGTTTTGTTATCACTTCCGGCAACCTGAATAAAACAATTATGGTACGCCAAAGAGGAAAGGGTACGGCAAACTGCTACATAGTATCAGATAATGGTCATCAGATGGTACAAGACTTAGTTGTAACCGTGAAAGGAAACGGCGAGGATGGCTTGATGGCAGATGGCAAGCCCCTGCATGACCAGAATCCCAATATAGCTCCTGCCTATGCGAAAGTTATCTGGGAAACAGCTGAAGGATTGGTGCAATTACAAAATGTGGTCGATGGAAAAGCCCAGGTCAACGAAAATGGCATTGTACAATATGCAATTGATTTGGGTAAACAAAATACAGATTTAAAGATACCAGGAGGCAATGCCCTGATAGGTGCATTTGATGCTGAGGATCACCTCTTATGGTCATGGCACTTGTGGGTATGTCCCGAATTGGATACAAATGGAGATGGCTACATTAAATATAAAGTAAATGATGAAGAAAGTGATGATGAAAGTAATGATAATTCGGAACCTTTCTTTCAAGAATGGAGCACCGGTTATACATTTATGGACCGTAACCTGGGAGCTCTCAGCAATAAGCCGGGATTGGCTTCACTCGGACTGCTCTATCAATGGGGACGTAAAGACCCGTTCATCGGAGCAGGTGACATTACAGAGTATGCAAAGATAATGGATACAAAGAATCTTGATGGTTTCTCATGGCAAACCAGTGGAAGCGCCTTGAGTGTGGAAGAAGCCCGAACAGCGCCGACAACCTTAAGCAAGGAAGCTCTTACCGGTACCGACTATGCCCTTCTGTGGGGAACGGATAAAGGTTTCACCCCTAATGGAGAAAGGGATGCAGGAAACAAGACTATCTACGACCCGTGTCCGGTAGGTTATCGTGTGCCGCCTGTAGGCTCGGTGGTATTCACAGATGGAAACTTAAGTAGTGCAAACGATAACTGGGATAAAAACAATATATATTGGCCGTACCTTCAGGATCAAAGCATATTAGAAAAGGATAAATATAAAACCGGTGCGAGTTCTTATGGCTTTTGGCTTAATCAGAAAGCCGGAGATAGCAAACCGGAAGGTGTACCCTATTATCCGGCGAATAATGCCGAATCAGTAGAAAATGCCGCCTGGCTCCCCATATCAGGTGTATATGATGGTGATATGACGAAATTTGCACTGGTAGACGGTCAATGGAGTGTTACTGTAAATAGTATTATATGGACCAACTCATCCATTAAAGCCAAGATCACGGAAAATGGTGTCAAGGTCGAGAAGACACGTCCGGGAGCCTTATTCTTACATGGAACGGAAGATTGGCGTACAAACCTGGGACTTTCCCATAATGTTGAGAACAGTGGACGCCATATACACAAATTGATTGAGGGAGATAATGATTTGTACGCCAAGCCAAGCCATGCCGGTTCTGTACGTTGCATCAGGGATCAGAAATCGACGACAGAGGGTTTAATCAAAACTCCGATAAACGTCACATTGGGATCAAAAGAAGGCTCTATATCTCCAGCAACTTTAGTGTCTATCACAGAAAGTTGGGAGGTTGTGAATCCGGGAGCATCCTGGTTCACCATGACACCGGATGAAGGAGGAGCTGGCAGTTCTCAAACAATTACATTCACCGCAACGAAAGAAAATACTACAGGCAAGGAACGTGAAGCTACTTTGACAGTCAAATTCAGTGATGGAACTCAAAAGAAAATCAAGGTAGTTCAAAAAAGTAAACCGGTTTATGTATCAGAAAACTACTTGACGTTTGCAGGATATGGCGACAACGCCGAAGAACGTCCTGCCACACAAGAAATTGATATAACAAACTGGGAAAGTGCAAGTTCAAATAAGAATTGGCTAAAATTGGGAAGATACAAAAATACAGAAATTTATTATAATAGTATAACAAAATTATCATACCCTTATTTTATTATCAGATTAGATAAAAATGATAGTGGAGCGGCACGTACAGGTACAATCACTGTAAAAATAAATAATAGTACTACTGAGACCATAACCGTGACCCAAGGGGTAGACAAAGAATAATAAATGAAACAAGCTAAAATCATAGAATTATGAAGCATATACATCACATATTATACTGTCTGTTGTTCATTGCAGGATTAAGTTCCTGCATCACAGACACGGATTACGATAATTACTGCCCGGGTGACGGAAAGACCGATGCGGACAAGGCGCAAGTTATGCTTAGTTTGTCCATCCCTAATTCACAGTTTCCGTCGGCCACACGCAGCATCTCTGACGACTCGAAAATCAACTCTCTGTATGTATTGGTATTTGAGGGCGAAAAAGAGGACTACGATACGAATTTAAAGAACTATAAGCTGACCGACGTAATAGACATTACAGGCAAATATATAGCAAAAAAGCGGTTCTATGTAGCTATCAAAGAAAGCAAAAAAGCGGTATGCTTGTCTCTCGTAGCCAATGTAGAGGCAGGGAAGATAAGCACGATAAAAAACTCTCTGGACGCCACCCCTCTTACAAGAGAGGCAACTTTGAAAAGCCTGACGTTTGAGAATGCCAGTAATCTATCTTACATGCCCATGTACGGCGAAGCAGACGTGTTTATGGATGGCCTTAGCAGAGAAGTGGGCAACGACGTAACAGTCAACATGGTTCGTGCCCTCGCCAAGATAGAAGTGCAAAACCAATCGACCCAACTAACGAAAGATTTTGAACTACTGGACATTGAAGTCTTAAATACAAATGCCAAGGGATATATAGCGGCAGGGCAAGGCGATATGGAGCAGGAAAGAGTTCAAAGTGTTGCCGCAGCTCCTGTTACCATCGAAGGGATACCAACAGCTTCCGTATATGTAGCGGAGACAACGAACACTAACCCCAGCAAAATCTCAGTTTTGCTTCATGCCAATTTCAAGGGTGAAGCATGCTACTATCGCTTGGATATGATTAAAGATGATGAGACAGAGAATGCAGAAATCCCGGAATTAATACGCAACTATAAATACATATTTTCACTGCAAAACGTGCAATCTGTGGGATATACAAGTCGTGATGAGGCTATAAATGGCAGTCCATCCAACGGAGTAATTAAAGCCCGAATGATGCTTCTCAGCGCAGAAGAGAGCGACATATTGGATATCACCACAGATGACTACTACTTCCTGGGAGTAAACTCATCTACCCTGCAACTGGATAGCTATACGGATGCAAGTGAAGGCTTCTTTACGAAGCTAAAAATCCTGACTAATAATGAAGCAGGATGGAAAATAGTAGATTATCCCGAGGAAGGCGTAAGGTTCACGATAGCTGCTACAGATGGCAGTACAGACGGTACTGCAGGCGGTACATTCTCCTCTGGTGAAGCAAGAAAAGTTATCTCCGTATGGGTTTCTACAAAAACAAATGAGGATTTCAACTTCTACATAACCAGTGGAAAGATTAGAAAGACGATTACAGTAAAAGCCAAACCATAAACAGAATTATTTACATAAAACGATATAAGTATGGAAATGTATGATATCCTATCCCGCGAATCGGAAAATACACAGGATGTGTATCTTTACGAAGTAGGAGGCCATTGGTACGCCTACGGGCGTTCCGCCCAACTCATCAAGCAATTGCAACAAGGGTTAGTGAAGATGAAGCAGTTTGTTAACAGCACTTACGGCAGCGTAATAGACCAGGTGGAAGTAGACTTCAAAGCAACTATAGAGAAGTGTACAATCATTCTCTGTTCCGACTCAGAGATGGTGTTGAAATGTTAAAACAAACATTACTAACCTATATATAAGAAAAGCAAAATCTTCTCTTAACCGGAAGATATTGTTTGTTTTGTTTGTATTCCTCACCCCACTTATTAATCGTCTGTGAAGATAATGGTAAGTGGGTGGGGATTTTTTTTGCCCTTTATTTACTAAAAAATCCATTCACAATAAAACATTCTATCTTGTGATTTGCTTCAAATAAGAATAATCACGACCACTTGTTATCTTAATAAAATGTTCACATGAAACCCATTTTGAACAGCTTGAACCTACTTATGCTGTAACTGCCCAAGAGATAGAAATTTATATAAAATCTTGTTTATTATAAATTGTTGCAACTTTTCTGTGCATGGGATTGTACCACTATTCAGGTAATTCATGTGCCATATAGGTACAAAAAAATGGAGCTTTTCACAAAGCCCCATTTTTCAGTTTTCAATAGGTATTAGTTTTTTTTAAGGTAAAAAGATTGTTTTCAGGATAACGCTGCAAATATAGCGGCTTTTCGAGATACTTACCAAATTAAAAAACATGTCTTATAACATCTTTTTGAATTTTCTTTGATTTTGTTACCACTTATGTAGCCTTTTCTACATCCGCAATCGTTTTCAATGGACAAATATATATCATTTTTCTAACAAACACTAAATTTTATCTAAAAAAGAGCTTATTTCTTAGTTAAAGGGTAATGTTCGTCTGTTTTTCCGCTATGCTTTAGCACTTTTGCATCGATAAAGAAGACTATTTCTTCTGCAATATTAGTGATATGGTCGCCGGAACGCTCCAATTTACGGAAGACACTTACCAGGTTCAAACAGGGAAGTACAGTCTCAGGATGCTGGGCAATGTAGTCTGCTAAAACAGTAGTAGCTTCTGCATTGATTTCATCCAATAAATTATCTTTGGCAAATACCGAAGTCGCCAGATCCTGACTTTCTTCCTGAAGAGCTTTCTTGGCAAGTTCCAGCATAGCAAGTACCTGTCCCTGCATTTCTTCCAGGCGCAATCGTTTCAGAAGTTCCGGATCAAGAACCGGCTCCTTGCAATTCAGAACGAAGCGGGCAATACCCTCGGCAAAGTCACCAAGACGCTCCAGATTCGTATTGATCTTCAGCATGGCAAGCACAAAGCGCAGGTCGATGGCTACGGGATTGTACAAAGCAATGATATCTTCAACATCACTATCTATCTTCAATTCCAAGGCATTCACACGACGTTCGCGTACCAGTACCTGTTGCGCCAGTTCACGGTCAAAGGTCAACACAGCCTCCCCTGCCCTGTCGAGCTGGTTATATACTAAGGTCCACATTTCGTCTATTTCTTTTTTCAGCAAGACGAGTTCCGATTCGATAAACTTTACCATAAATTTCTATTTTAAGATTACTTGTATTATAAATTAAAGAAGACCTGCAGTTCCTGTTTATTTCTCCACAGCAAACAAATGCCTACCCGAAGCGTCCCGTAATGTAATTCTGGGTCTCCACTTTATCAGGGTTCGTAAATATTTTCTTGGTATCATCAAACTCCACCATTTGCCCCAGATAAAAGAACGCTGTCTTATCACTAACGCGCGCAGCCTGCTGCATATTGTGTGTAACGATAACAATCGTATACTGCTCTTTCAGTTCGTGAATAAGTTCTTCTACCTTAGCCGTAGAAATGGGATCGAGTGCAGAAGCCGGTTCATCCATCAGTAACACGGAGGGAGATACAGCCATGGCACGAGCTATGCAAAGACGCTGCTGCTGACCGCCGGAAAGTGCATAGGCAGAAACTTTCAGCTTATCCTTTACCTCATCCCACAAAGCTGCCCCTTTCAGGGATTCTTCTACACGCTGGCGGATGAAGCTACTGTCTGTCACGCCATTCACGCGAAGCCCATAAGCTACATTCTCAAAGATGCTTTTCGGAAAAGGGTTAGGACGCTGGAATACCATACCTACCTTCTTGCGAAGTTCATCTACCTGAATATCTTTTCCATAGATATTCTCTCCATCGATATGAATCTCACCTGTCAGGCGGGTATTCGGGATAAGATCGTTCATGCGATTGAACAACCGGAGGAAAGTGGATTTGCCACATCCCGAAGGTCCGATAAATGCTACTACCGAACGTTCTTCTATCGACATGCTGATACCTTTCAAAGCATGGAAATCTCCATACCAGAAGTTTACATTATTTGCTTCTATTTTACCAATCATTTTGTTTACTGTTTTATTCCCGTTAGTTCATCTTTACTTTTTTCTCGAAATGCTTCCGCAAAGCATTCGCCAGAAGGTTTACCAAAAGGATGATTACGATTAAAACCAGAGCGGTGCCATAAGCCAGCGGAAGCTGGGCATCCATATCCGTGCCACTGGTAGAAATAACATACAGGTGATAAGGCAATGCCATACACTGGTCGAGTATACTTGTGGGGAGTTGTGGAAGGAAATAGGCGGCACAAGTAAACAGGATAGGTGCAGTCTCGCCGGAGACACGTCCCAGAGCCAGAATCAGCCCCGTAATCACATTAGGCATCGCCATAGGCAGAACAACGTGCCAGATAGTCTGCAACTTGGTGGCCCCTAACGCACGGCTTCCCTCACGTAGAGTATCGGGAATGGCTTTCAACGCTTCCTCTGTGGTACGGATAACTAAAGGTACACACAGCAATCCCAACGTAAGTGAACCGGCCAGGATGCTATCGCCAAATCCCATATAGTTAACAAATAAAGCCATACCGAAAAGACCAAAGACGATGGAAGGTATGCCGCTCAGGTTGTTTGTCATCATTCGGATGAACCGGACTACCCAGCCTTTCGGCGCATACTCATTCATATAGATTCCACTCATCACTCCTACCGGAAAGGCAAACAGGGCACTGCCTATCATCAAATAGAATGTTCCGACAATGGCGGGGAAAATACCTCCTGCCGTCATGCCGTCCGTGGGGGCAGTAGTCAGGAACTCCCAGCTAATAACTCCCACACCTTTATATATAATGAAGCCGAGAATGGCAAAGAGTATCCCCACCACTGTCAGGCTCAGCAAACGGAATGTTCCGAATGCAATACGTTGCGAAAGATGTTTCCTATCTATCATACTTATTTTTCTTTTCTCTATAAGACATTATCTTTTCCGGGCTGACACAGCTTCTACCGTGAAGTTTATCAGCAAACTAATAAAGAACAACACTACACCCAAAAGAAATAAGGCTTCATAATGTGCTCCCCCGGCAGGTGCCTCTCCCAGTTCCGCCGCAATCGTTGCAGGTATGGTACGCAACGGTTCCAGAATGGTATGCGGTATGACTGCCGCATTACCTGTCACCATCAGTACCGCCATTGTTTCGCCGATAGCACGTCCGATTCCCAATACCACACCGGAAGTGATACCTGATACGGAATAAGGTATCACCACCTTATATATGGTCTGCCATTGTGAAGCCCCCAATGCAAGGCTGGCTTCCCGCATGGCACGGGGACAGTTGCGCATAGCATCTTCCGTCACCGTTATAATCGTAGGCAATGCCATTATAGCCAATACGATGCTTCCCGCCAGTCCACTTTCACCCACAGGCAGATTGAATACTTTCTGGATGAATGGTACAATCACAATCAGTCCGAAGAAACCATAGACCACCGATGGAATGCCACTCAGCAACTCAATGATCGGTTTCAGCAGATTACGTATCCTGGAATTTGCCACTTCGGACATATAGATAGCAACTGAAAGCCCAAAAGGCAATGCTATCAGGATGGCAAATAAACTCACCCACAGTGTACCGGTTATTAAGGGTAGAAAACCGAATTGTGCGGCAGGTGTAGCCGTCGGAAACCATTCCGCCCCCGCAAAGACATCTTTCACCGAAATGGTGTTATCCTGCAATAAGTGGACGGAATCCGGACGAACAATAAACTGTTGCGGTACAAAAGCAATAATGCCTGGCGTACGTTCCACCAGTTCGGTAATCTTTACTCCGGCATGTTCATAAGCTGCCCCCAGTTCTTCCTCGGTATAATACTGAGTGATATCTTCCAAACGGAAAAGCTGGATGGGCATATCCTGCCCCCCGACTTCATTCCAGTTTGTTATCTCCTCATCGAAAACATCTTTTATCTGAGCTGGGGTTAGCTCACTTACCTTATTATCTTTATTCAGTGCCAATACATATCCTTCTTCAATGACCCGGCTGTTGAACAGTCCCAACGCCTCGGAAAAGAGAAACAGGATGATGAGCACAATGGTGATGCTTGTTACAAAACCGCTACAAGCTAACACTCCTTCTATTATTTTCTCAAAAAGCTTCTTCATAAATGCCTATTGAATTTCGTATGCAAAGAAACCGCGTCGATGTTAAGAAAGTGTGACTAAGGTTTGAAAGAAATGTTTCAAACCTATTACAAAAGCGTTACAACCTCCAAAAACACAAGTTTTGTAATTAGATTGTAATGCGCAATTGTTTTATTTGCAATCAATAAACAAATAGAATAATATTTGGGTTCTATTATCACCCCATTTCAAGTATAATAAAATTCATTATAAATAGAATCAAAAACAATTTTGAATAAAATGAAAACAATAAGTATCATCCTACTCCTGACATTAGCTGTAAGCAGCCTACAGGCGCAACGCATCAAAGGCAGTGACACCGTACTGCCTGTAGCACAACAGACTGCCGAAAGATTTATGGCCCTCAATCCCGACGCCCGTGTTACCGTAACCGGTGGTGGCACCGGAGTGGGTATTTCCGCTCTATTGGACGGAACAACAGATATTGCCATGGCATCCCGCCCCATTAAATTCAGTGAGAAGATGAAAGTAAAGACAGCCGGAAAAGAAGTGGAAGAAGTGATCGTAGCTTACGATGCCCTTGCCGTTGTGGTTCACCCCTCCAATCCCGTAAAGCAACTGACGCGCCAACAACTGGAAGATATCTTCCGAGGTAAGATTACGAATTGGAAGCAAGTGGGTGGAGATGACCGTAAAATCGTGGTGTACTCTCGCGAAACATCTTCGGGTACTTATGAATTCTTCAAAGAAAGTGTTCTCAAAAATAAAAATTACATGAGTAGCAGCCTCTCTATGCCTGCCACCGGTGCCATTATACAATCTGTCAGCCAAACGAAGGGAGCAATAGGATACGTAGGATTGGCTTATCTTTCCCCTCGCGTCAAATCACTGTCCATATCTTACGACGGGACACACTTTGCCCCACCTACTATGGAGAGTGCTACAGATAAGAGTTACCCCATTGTGCGGCCTCTATACTATTATTATAACACAGAAAACTCCGAACAAGCAACCCCTCTCATTCATTTCATCCTTTCACCTGCAGGTCAGGAAATCATTAAAAAGAGTGGATATATTCCCGTGAAATAAGGATATACGAAAAAAATGTCTTACTTTTGTAGCTCGATTTTTAGATTATATACATACCAATTATGGCAGATATTAAGAGCGAAGAAGCAGGCGAAAAAAAGAGCCTCAACTTCATTGAACAAATTGTTGAGAAAGACTTGAAAGAGGGTAAAAATGGTGGTAAAGTGCAAACACGTTTCCCGCCGGAGCCCAACGGATACCTCCACATCGGACATGCCAAGGCTATTTGCCTTGATTTTGGTATTGCAGCCGATCACAATGGCATTTGTAATTTGCGTTTCGATGATACGAATCCGACCAAAGAAGATGTGGAATATGTAGAAGCTATCAAGGAAGATATCCAATGGCTGGGTTACCAGTGGGGTAATGAATACTACGCATCCGATTACTTCCAGCAATTATGGGACTTTGCCATCCGCCTTATTGAAGAAGGTAAAGCATATATCGACGAGCAGACTTCGGAACAAATAGCACAGCAGAAAGGCACTCCTACCCAACCGGGTATAGAAAGCCCTTACCGTAACCGTCCGATAGAGGAAAGCCTCTCCCTGTTCAAGAAAATGAATACAGGTGAAATAGCAGAAGGCGCCATGGTGCTTCGTGCCAAGATTGATATGGCAAACCCGAATATGCACTTCCGCGATCCTATCATCTATCGCGTAGTGAACCATCCGCATCACCGTACAGGGACAACGTGGAAGGCCTATCCGATGTATGACTTCGCTCACGGACAAAGTGACTACTTTGAAGGTGTAACGCACTCTCTCTGTACATTGGAATTTGTTCCCCATCGTCCGCTCTACGATCTCTTTGTAGACTGGGTTAAGGAGGGTAAAGATCTGGATGATAACCGCCCCCATCAGTACGAATTCAACAAGCTGAACCTCAGCTATACCCTGATGAGCAAGCGCAACCTGCTGATTCTGGTAAAAGAAAAACTGGTGAACGGATGGGATGATCCCCGTATGCCGACTATCTGCGGTTTCCGCCGTCGCGGATACTCACCTGAGTCTATCCACAAATTTATTGATAAAATAGGATATACCACATACGATGCACTTAATGAATTCGCTCTACTGGAAAGTGCCGTACGCGAAGATCTTAATACCCGTGCTACGCGTATCTCAGCGGTAGTGAATCCGGTGAAACTGGTTATCACCAACTATCCGGAAGGAAAAGTGGAAGAACTGGAGGCAATCAATAATCCGGAAAAACCGGAAGAAGGCAGCCATCTCATTGAGTTCAGCCGCGAACTGTGGATGGAACGCGAAGATTTCATGGAAGATGCTCCGAAGAAATACTTCCGTATGACTCCGGGCCAGGAAGTACGCTTAAAGAATGCTTATATCGTGAAATGTACCGGTTGCAAGAAAAATGAAGCCGGAGAAGTAGTTGAAGTATATTGCGAATATGATCCGAACACCAAGAGCGGTATGCCCGAAGCAAACCGTAAGGTGAAAGGTACCCTGCACTGGGTAAGTTGTGATCATTGCCTTGAAGCAGAAGTACGCCTCTACGACCGCCTTTGGAAAGTGGAAAATCCACGTGACGAACTGGCTGCTATCCGCGAAGCTAAAAACTGTGATGCACTGGAAGCGATGAAAGACATCATCAATCCGGACTCACTGAATATATTGCCTCATTGCTACATTGAAAAATACGCCGCCGGCATGAAACCGCTTACTTATTTGCAGTTCCAGCGCATCGGATATTTCAACGTAGATCCAGACTCCACACCAGAGAAAATGGTATTCAACCGCACTGTAGGCTTGAAAGATACCTGGGGCAAAATAAACAAATAAAAATAGGATTATAGGAGTAAACAATTAATGAGCAATAAAAACCTGCTGTCCGGCAGGGATAAAGAGTTACAGGAACTTGCCGAACAATATGAAGCGGCAATGTCCGAAAACAAACCGTTCTATCAGGATGCAGATGAGTTAGCTGATCTTGCCGACTGGTATGGTACAAAGAAAAGATATGATAAGGCTTTTGAGATTGCAGAATATGGATTAAAGCTGCATCCCGATAGCACTGAACTTATGATTGAATACGCTTACCTGCATCTGGATAACGGAAAGAAAGCGAAAGCACGTGAAATCATTGAAAATCTTCCCGATACTTATTCGCCGGAAGCAAAAGTGGTGCGTGCCCATTTGCTATTGAGTGAAGGTAAACTGGATGATGCCGAACAGTTACTCGACACGATTGAAGATAAAGCTGATCTGGCAAATGTGGTAGATGTATCCTATATGTATCTTGACATGGGGTATCCGGATAAAGCCTTGGCATGGCTCGATCCGGTAAAGGAAGAATATTCTGATGAAGAAGCCTATATTGCCGTGGTTGCAGACTGCCTTTATGGCAAAGGCATGACCGAGGAAGCAATTCCTTTGTATAACCGCCTCATAGACATGAATCCATATTCGGCTCCTTACTGGTTCGGATTGGCAAGATGCCACTTCGAAGAGATGAACTTCAACCAAGCTATTGATGCTTGCGATTATGCATTGGTGGGTGACGATGAATTTGCAGACGCCTATGTAATGAAAGGGCATTGCTTCTACCAATTAGGTAACGAAGATGCTGCTCTGGAGTATTATCAGAAAGCGGAGGAGCTTCATGGACTTGCTCCCGAATTTATCTATACATACATTGGATTATGCAAGGTATCCAAAGGAGAATGGAAGGAAGGCTATGAAAACCTGGAAAAAGCAATTCTGGAAAATGAAACAGATGAAATTGCTTCTCCAATACTGCCCAGCTTATATGCCAATGCAGGACTTTGCCTCTCCAAGATGGGGAAGAAACGTAAAGCACACCAATATTGTAAAAAAGCACATAAACTGTCACCGGAAGAGCCGGAATCTCTCCTGATAGAGGGTCGCATATACATTGAAGAAGGGGACTACGACAAAGGAATAAAGCAGTGGGCAAAGGCCTTGAATTGCTCCCCTACTGCCGACACTTGGAATGAAATAGGTATGCATAGCATGGAAATCGGTTATCTGGATTATGCCAAGATAGCTTTTGAACGTGTCTGCGAATTGGAACCGGACTTTGATGGTATCAACGAGAAGTTGACGGTACTCTACATGACACTGCATGATAAAGAGAACTTCATAAAGTATAATCAGAAATGCCCCCGCCCATTCGATTTAAAAGAATTGGAGAAGATGCAGATGCTTATGGAAAGCGAAGACCGGGAAGACCTGGCCGCTTATATGCAAAACATCATAAAAGCATTGCAATAAAAAAGAATAGAGAGTAAAGGAATCTTTACTCTCTATTTTATATATACCATCAAGATATTTGTTTGTTATCTCTTATTTAGCACTACGAGTAGAAAGCTTTTCCAGAAAATATACCAGGAAGAAACCCACTATCATCAATACTACAGCCTCAACAACATACTGATTGGGCAGAATATTACTTTCAACCAATGGCTTCACTACTCCATGATTATCAGTAAAAGTTTCTATGGTTTCCTTCCAAGGCCACACTTTGTTTAGTGAACCCAACATGAAACCTGTCAATACAGCCAATGTTATATTGCGGAAATGCTTTAATGCATACGAAAGAATCCGTGAAAAAGAAGTTATTCCAATAAAAGCACCCACAAAAAACACTAATAAAACCGTTATATCAAGTGTTTTGACAGCTTCCATTATAAAGAAGTACTTACCTAACAGTACCAGAATAAAACTTCCCGATATACCCGGCAATATCATAGCACAAATGGCAATCGCTCCACAAAGGAATATAAAAAATAAGTTGGAAGGAGTTTCAGCAGGAGTTGCTACCGTAATATAATATGCAACTGCCACACCTATAATAAATGCCGGAATCGTTTTCTTGTTCCATTCCTTTATGTCTTTTCCTACAAACCATGTGGATGCCAGTACCAGTCCGAAAAAGAAAGCCCAAACCATAACCGGATGGTCCGTAAGCAACCATGTGATAATTTTAGCTAATGAAAATACGCTGATTCCAATTCCCGCCAGCAGAGAGATCAGAAAATTACCGTTAATCGCTTTCCAGAATGCTCCCCATTTTCCTGTGAAAAACAACTTTAAACTTTTTCCGTTAATGCTTTTTATCGAATCTATCAATTCGTCATAAATACCTACAATAAAAGCAATTGTTCCCCCCGATACACCGGGAACCACATCGGCTGCTCCCATTCCCACACCTTTCAGCATGAGTAGGGCGTAGTCTTTTAAACCTCGTTCCATCTTTTTCTTTATCAATTAACCATTAATACTTGATTTATGGGACGCAAAGTAAAACAAAAAAAGCCAGTTACTTACTATAAATCAATCAAAAATATCCGAAAAACACATTGGAATTTTATACAATAGTTAGATACAGGTATAAAAAAGAAATGGTGTATAATAATCTCACGACTACTATACACCTGGTCTTTTCTAATTGCTTATTAAAATCTGAGGTTTACTACTTTACAGCCTCTATTGCTTTGTCATAATCCGGCTCCTGGGTAATTTCAGGTACCAGTTCAGTGTATGCAACCTTTCCATCCTTACCGACAATAACTACTGCACGTGCCAGCAAGCCACCCAACGGTCCATCTGCCATACGCACACCGTAACTTTCATCAAAATCAGAGAAACGGAAATCAGACAAAGGAATTACATTTTCAATACCTTCCGTAGTACAGAACCGTGCATGGGCAAAAGGCAAATCTTTGGAAATCGCCAAAACCACTGTATCTGGCAGACTCGCTGCCAGCTTGTTGAACTTGCGCACAGATGTTGCACAAACACTGGTATCCAAACTTGGAAAGATATTCAATATTACATTCTTACCTTTCAAATCTTTCAAAAAGAAAGAAGAAAGATCTGTTTTTACTAACTCGAAGTCGGGAGCAACTGTCCCTACTTTTATAAACTCACCGATAATCTTAACCGGCTGTCCTTTAAATTTTGTTGTAGCCATAGTTTTCTTGTTTTATATGTCTATATAACAAACGAACTGTTGGAAAAGTTCGCCCAAAACTTTTCCAACTGCAAATTGTTACTCTCACAAACATGATTACAATAACCATTTAAAATTAAATTTGCATGAAAACTTTATTTGACGAACTTCAATGCGAAGTAAAAAACTGGTGGATGTCTCTCCTACTTGGTATACTCTATGTAGTAGTTGCTATAAGTCTGATGTTTGCTCCGTTCAGCGGTTATGCAGTTTTGAGTATTCTGTTCAGTATATCGATGCTGTTCAGCGGTTTGTTAGAGATTTCTTTCGCCGTAAGCAACCGGAAGAATGTTTCCAGCTGGGGTTGGTATCTGGCAGGCGGTATCATCGACATGATATTAGGTTTCTATCTGATAGCTTATCCGCTGTTAAGCATGGAAGTAATTCCATTCATCATTGCATTCTGGTTAATGTTCCGCGGCTTTTCTTCCATCGGCTATGCCATGGATCTGAAAAGATATGGTACCAGAGACTGGGGATGGTATATTGCCTTCGGCATATTAGCTGTGATTTGTTCACTCCTCATTCTGTGGCAACCGGCAATAGGTGCCATGTATGCTGTCTACATGATCTCATTTGCATTCCTTATTATCGGATTTTTCCGCATTATGTTGTCTTTTGAGTTGAAGAACCTTCATAAGCGAGGAAGAAGTATGAGAGATAAAAATGAAGAAAAAGAAATTCCAGTAGGATAAGTAGCAATCCAGCCCGGAAAAACGAGTTGACTAAAGAACCTGGCAACAGGAACTCGCCAACTCGCTTTTTCATTAGTTACACCTCAGAAAGCGATGCATAGTGGTTCTGGATACCCCCATCTGACGAGCTAATTCCGAACAAGAAACACCTCGCTTGGATTCACGCATCAAACGTCTTTTATTCTCACGGAGTACTCGCATTGCAGGACAGGTTCCTTTTTTACGTCCTAACTTGACACCTTCCTGTTTTCGTCTTGCCAACGCTTCCTTAGTCCGCATGGAAATCAAATTACGCTCTATCTCCGCCATCAATCCAAATGCAAACCCCAATACTTTACTGTTAATGTCATTTTGAAAAACATATCCCTCTTTCGTGCTGTACAAAATAATTTCTTTCTTTATACACGAATTGAGAATGGTCATGATTTCTAACAAGGTGCGACTCAATCTTGAAATCTCCGTTACAATCAACGCATCCCCCCGCTGCATCCGGTTCAACATCCCCGACAGCTTTCGCTCCTTACTACTCACACTACCGCTCACTGTCTCAGTGTACCACTTGTCAATCTTCAATCCATTTTTCTCTGCAAAGCGCAGAAGTTCTTCACGCTGATTAGCCAGAAACTGCTTTTCTGTACTCACTCTTAAATAAGCTACTACCATAATTTTGTTGTTTTTATAGGTTTAACAGTGCCAAAGAACAGCAATAACAGTGAAAAATCACAATATCATTAAGCTATGAAATACAGCAAGTTCGCGCACTTTACCCCTTTTATTTTACATCACTTATTTCGAAGATGGCAAAGCAAATTATGTAGGAATACACATTTCCATACCGGAAGCTGGTTATAAAAAGAAACAAGAAAAAATCTTCTTTCTTTTCTATAATAGACTATTTTTCCTTTTCAGCTTCCCACAAGTCCTATTATTAAGTTCTTGAAACGTTAATTATCTAATTATGAATGCATTGCATTTACCAGCTGTTCACATCATAATGTAAAAGCATTTACCTCAGCATGTAACGGTCTTTACCCCATATTGTAACGACCTTTACCACGGTATGTAACGGTCTTTACCACGTCATGTAACGGTCTTTACCGTAACATGTAACGGCCTTTACCGCAACATGCGAACAAGATTAGCATGGGGGATAAAAAGAACCACCATGAAAGAAAACGACCGCATCTCTGTAAGATTTCAATTCCACTCTTCCCATAAAAAAATGAATCTATTCATTTTATTCTACCCTTCGTTTGCATTATCTTTGTGGTCAGTTTTATAACAAGAATATAAATTCATAATTAAAAAACAAAGAAATTATGGCAATGCATACATGGTTTGAGTGCAAAATCCGTTACGAAAAAGTAATGGAAAACGGAATGAACAAGAAAGTAACCGAACCTTATCTAGTAGACGCACTCAGCTTCACGGAAGCAGAAGCACGTATTATTGAGGAAATGACACCGTTTATTTCAGGAGAGTTTACGGTATCGGACATCAAACGTGCTAACTATAGCGAATTATTCCCAAGCGAAGAAGAAGCCGCAGATCGCTGGTTCAAATGCAAACTGGTCTTCATCACTCTGGATGAAAAGAGCGGAGCTGAAAAGAAAACATCTACTCAGGTATTGGTACAGGCTGCCGACCTCCGTGATGCCGTTAAAAAGCTGGATGAAGGCATGAAGGGTACAATGGCCGATTACCAGATCGCTTTAGTGTCCGAAACACCTCTTATGGATGTATATCCGTACAGTGCAGAACCCAATGATAAACCGGAGGTTTAATATATATTAGTATCATGAATATTGCAGATAATCTTCAACAAGTGCTGAACGAACTACCTGAAGGGGTGCGATTGGTAGCTGTTTCCAAATTTCACCCCAATGAAGCGATAGAAGAAGCCTATCGCTCCGGGCAGCGAGTGTTCGGTGAAAGTAAGGTGCAAGAAATGACTGCCAAGTACGAAAGCCTTCCCAAAGACATTGAATGGCATTTTATCGGGCATCTGCAAACTAATAAAATAAAGTATATTGTACCCTACGTAGCCCTGATTCACGGCATTGATTCATACAAGCTTCTTGTTGAGGTCAATAAACAGGCCGAAAAGGCCGGAAAAGTGGTCAACTGCCTGCTGCAACTGCACATTGCAGAGGAAGAGACTAAATTTGGTTTCAGTTTCGACGAATGTCGGGATATGTTAGCGGAAGGTGAATGGAAAACTCTCAGTAACATACAATTATGCGGCTTGATGGGCATGGCGACAAATACAGACGACAATGAACAAATAAAGAAGGAATTTTGTTCATTAAGTAGCTTCTTCAAAGAAGTGAAAGACTCATGGTTTGCCGACACAGAGGCTTTTCGGGAGTTGTCCATGGGAATGTCCCACGATTATCACCAAGCTATTGCGGCTGGCAGTACTCTGATACGCGTAGGAAGCAAAATCTTTGGAGACAGAACGTATTAATCATTATTCATTAAACATTATTACCATGGCAACATTAAAAACTACTTTTGCCGGGTTAGAATTAAGAAACCCAATTATCGTCAGCAGTTCAGGCTTAACTGATAGTGCTGAAAAAAATCAGAAATTCTATGAAGCCGGTGTCGGTGCCATTGTTCTGAAATCTCTTTTCGAGGAGCAGATCATGATGGAAGCTGACTGGCTTGGAGATCCGAATATGTATCCGGAAGGCAGTGATTACCTGGTAGAATACGTCCGCCAGCATAAGCTGTCTGAATATCTGGAATTGATTAAAGAGACTAAGAAAGTATGCCCTATTCCTGTTATTGCCAGTATCAACTGCTATCAGGATGCTGAATGGGTAGGCTTTGCACAGCAAATGGAAGCTGCAGGCGCCGATGCTATAGAAATTAATATTTTGGCGTTACAAACAGATGTTCAGTACAATTACGGTTCATTTGAACAACGTCATATTGATATTCTCAGCCACATCAAAAAGACAGTTCGCATCCCGATCATTATGAAATTGGGCGACAACCTTACTAATCCGATAGCTTTGATAGACCAGCTATATGCCAATGGAGCTGCCGCTGTTGTATTGTTCAATCGTTTCTATCAGCCGGATATCGATATCGAGAAAATGAAGCAAATCTCAGGAAATGTATTCAGCACAGGAGCTGATCTGGTTAAGTCTTTACGCTGGATAGGTATTGCCTCAGCAGCAGTAAACAAGCTGGATTACGCAGCATCAGGCGGTATTCATTCTCCCGAAGGAATCGTAAAAGCAATTCTTGCAGGAGCTTCAGCCGTAGAAATCTGTAGTGCATTTTATCAAAACAGTTATGCGCTTGTAGCAGAATATACCCGTTTCCTGAATTTATGGATGGATCGTAAAGGAATGGAAACAATCTCTCAATTCAAAGGAATGTTGAATGTTAGCGATTTGAATGGTGTGAATACCTTTGAACGTACTCAGTTCATGAAATATTTCTCCAGCAGAAAATAACAGGAACCACACAACATATCATTATAAAGCAAGAGGCTGTCTCAAAATAAAGTGAATCCTATTTTGAGACAGCCTCTTACATCTTTAATCCTCTTACGGAATACTCTTATTTAACGTGAGTTCAAGACAAACTATATTCTTAAACCAGTTTCTTGTCCAATGCTTCGAAACATGAATTCTTACTGATAAATTCCGGCACAATGTCCTTCATGGCCGACACAATCTTCATCTGGTCATAAGTGTAGCTAACGTCTATCAGTTTCTGAATACGCTCTTTCACTTCATCATAGTCATATTCACGCACGGTAGCTATCATGATTTTATCATGATAGGTCGGCTTGGTCAATTCTTTCACATTTAGTAATTCCTCATACAGCTTCTCACCATGACGCAATCCGGTAAATTCTATTTTCACATCCGTACGGCCTGACAGACTGATCATACGTTTGGCAAGATCTACAATCTTCACGGGCTTGCCCATATCAAAAATATAAATCTCACCTCCATTCCCCATACTACCGGCCTCAAGTACCAGACGGCAAGCCTCAGGAATCGTCATGAAATAGCGGATAATCTCAGGATGGGTAACTGTAACCGGTCCCCCACGTTGTATTTGATCGCGAAAACGGGGAATCACAGAACCGTTGGAACCCAATACATTGCCAAAGCGCGTCGTAATGAATTGAGTTACATATCCACCATTTTGTTGTAACTTCCTTGCCAAAGACTGTACATAGATCTCACAAATACGTTTGGAACATCCCATCACATTCGTCGGGTTCACAGCCTTATCAGTAGAGATCATCACGAACTTCTCCGCCCCATACTTCACAGCCAGGTCAGCTATGGTACGGGTTCCATACACATTGATCTGGATGGACTCTGAAACATTATCCTCCATCATCGGTACATGCTTGTAAGCCGCCGCATGGAAAATATACTGAGGCCTATATTCCCTGAAAATATCTTCCATACGTGTAGGATTGGAAATATCTGCAATGATAGTCTCTGCATCAATATCACGCCAACAATCCTGCAATTCCAGACGAATATCATGCAACGGAGTTTCTGCCTGGTCTATCAGAATCAACTTATAAGGATTGAAAGAAGCTACCTGACGCATGATTTCGCTGCCAATAGAACCGGCAGCACCGGTTATCATCACCCGTTTTCCTTCCAGATGAGAAGCAACTTTATGAATATCAATCTCAATCGGATTACGCTGCAGGAGGTCTTCAATCTGTATTTCTTTCAGTTGGGTACGGTTCAAGGTTTGCCCGCTCCATTCGCTCAAGGGAGGCGCAGTCATCAATTTGATGTTGTGGGCCAAAAGACGGTCAGTCATATCCGACCTTTTCAGCTCCTCCATTTTGGCAGGCGAAATAATAATAGCATGTACATCACGGTCGCTCAGCACATCAATCAACGTCTCGTCATTGGGGAATACCTTCACTCCCATCATCACTTTATTTATCAACTCCGGCTCGTCAGCAATGAAACCACGCAAGCGATAATGATTACGCAGGTTCACACGCAAAGCTTTAGCAATATTCACCCCCGCTTCCTTAGCGCCATAAATAAAAACGTTGGCGCTATGGCTTCCGTCAAAATTCAGAAGTTCATAAAACATCTTCACAACAATACGCGAACAGGACATCATGGCGAAACTGATAATATATGCCATGAAAAACACGCTCACAGGTGCCAGGCGGACATTCATGTAACTTGATAGAAGTACACTTGAAATCATCAGCAGTGAATAAGACACTGTCAATGACACAAAGATGCGCATAATATCTATAAACGAAGAAAAGCGCAACACATTGGAATATGTACGAAATACCCGAAAAAATACTAAATTGACAATGACCGTCCATACAATCGTTTTGTCAATGGTGGAAGACTCCAGAAAAATACTCTGAAAATCATACCGGAGTGCATAAGCCAATAGGCTGGATACAACGATTATCAGTACATCGATCAACAGAATAGTCCAAATCGGCAATACCTTTGCTGAGAGGTATCGATGAAAAAATTTATGTTTCATTTCATTTGACAGTTTTGCTTTAGGCGGGGCAAAGATACATCATTTTTTATCAAATAAGAGAAGAAAAAGATAAAAATATGTGATAAAATGAAATGAGGCTGTCTCAAAATAGTTTTTTTGAAGTGAACCCCAAAAGTTTTTTATCTAACTTTCAGAGGTGAGTTCAATTTTGAGACAGCCTCAGACTAATGATCTATAAAGCTCTGTTACATCAAATTACTAGCTAATTCACTTAGTTGACTACGTTCTCCTTTTAACAAATTCACATGAGCAAAAAGGTTCTGATCTTTCATACGATCAATCATGTAAACCAAGCCATTGGACTGGCTGTCCAGATACGGTTGGTCTATCTGCTGGATATCACCGGTGAACACCATTTTGGTTCCTTCGCCAGCACGGGTGATAATAGTTTTTATTTCATGTGGAGTTAAGTTTTGTGCTTCATCAATGATACAATAAGTTTCACTCAAACTACGTCCGCGAATGAAAGCTAACGCCTCGATTACCAGCTGCTCGCTTTTCTGCATATCTTCCAAACGTTTTACTTCAGTAGAATTAGAAGCAAACTGACGTTTAATAACATTCAGATTATCAAACAAGGGCTGCATGTAAGGTGCCACTTTCTCTTTTGCATCACCCGGTAGGAAACCAATATCTTTATTGGATAGAGCAACAATCGGACGTGCCAACAGAATCTGTTTATAATCATTCATCTGACTAAGGGCAGCTGCTAAAGCCAACAAAGTCTTTCCCGTACCAGCTTTGCCCGTCAGAGCAACCAACTTAATATTAGGATCAGTCAACACTTCGAAAGCAAAACTTTGTTCAGCATTTCTGGGTTCAATGCCATAGTTCTTTGTTTTATTTACCCGGCAAATGGTATGTGTAAAAGGATTATAACGCGCAAGGACACTATTCCTGTCACTTTTCAGGATAAAACATTCATTCGGATGGATAATATCTTTGAAATCAAACTCACTGATATCCAGTCCTTCTCTGGAAGAATAAATACGGTCTATCAAAGCAGGATCAATTCCTTCGAACACCTCATTTGACTTTTCAAATATATCCACATTTATCACCTTATCGTTGATGTAATCTTCGCAAAGCAGACCTATGGAACGTGCTTTCATCCGGAGATTCACATCTTTAGTCACCAGGATAGTTTTCATATCCTTCTTCTGGCGTGTCAGCCAGTCCACTACAGCCAGAATCTTATGATCGGGAATACGCTCGGGGAATGAGTCGAACACATCCGGAGCATCCACCGAACCGGCTATCACAAATAAACTTCCCAGACCTTCGCCCAGAGAGGCACCTTTATTGAAAAGATTGTCATCGGTAACTAAATCGAGTTCACGGAGAAATTCACGGGCATTGAAGTTTATCTGTTCATTCCCTTTCTTGAATTTGTCCAATTCTTCAAGAACTACGATGGGAAGATAAATGTCGTTCTCTTGGAAATTCTTAAGACAGTTATAGTCGTGAAGGATCACATTCGTATCAATCACAAAATTTTTCTTTGTTCCCATACTCTTTTAGATTTAAAATGTTGATATATTTGCCTCCAAAGCGAAGATAAGCTGCACTTCGACATAAAAAATGAACAAGTTCATTTTATTCTGCTCTCAGTTTGCATTATCTTTGCAGCTTCTAAGATAGGAATTAAAAAGAGAGAATAGCTTGCTTTCTCGTTAAATATTTTAAAAGATGGATTATCAGAACACTTTATTATACTTATATAACAGTGTCCCCATGTTTCAACAGGTGGGAAGTTCAGCATACAAGGAGGGTTTAGAGAATACACTAGCACTGGACGAACACTTCGGCCACCCGCACCAGCACTTCCACAGCATCCATGTAGGGGGAACTAATGGAAAAGGCTCATGTTCGCACACACTTGCCGCCATTTTGCAGGAAGCAGGATATCGGGTAGGACTTTACACTTCTCCACACCTTGTGGACTTCCGCGAGCGTATTCGAGTGAATGGACAATCCATCCCGGAAGAGTATGTAGTCCGATTTGTAGAAAAAGAACGAAATTTCTTCGAACCTCTGCATCCTTCTTTCTTTGAATTGACTACTGCTATGGCATTCCGTTATTTCGCCGATGAACATGTAGATGTAGCAGTTATTGAAGTAGGACTGGGTGGAAGACTGGATTGTACCAATATTATACATCCTGATTTATGTATTATCACCAATATAAGTTTTGATCATACCCAGTTCCTCGGTAATACATTAGAGAAGATAGCAGGAGAAAAAGCCGGTATTATCAAAAGCAGAATACCCGTTGTAATCGGAGAAACCACTCCCGAAACAAAACCTGTATTTACAAAAAAGGCTCGCGAAGTGGATGCGCCCATTTTCTTTGCAGAAGAAAACAAAAAAGATGATTACCCCGGATTGGAATGTGAACTAAAAGGATTATACCAAGCTAAGAATACCCATACTTTACTCACAGCCATCGCACAGCTACAGCAAGCCGGATACAATCTGAGTGAGCAGGCTGTCCGTAGTGGTTTTGCACATGTTTGTGAACTAACCGGCCTGATGGGACGTTGGCAGAAATTGCAGGACAACCCTACTCTGATATGTGATACCGGACATAATGTAGGTGGTATCACATATATCACAGAGCAATTGAAACAGCAATCTTACCGAAAGTTACATATGATTATAGGTATGGTGAATGACAAAGACATACGTGGTGTATTGGCATTACTGCCCAAAGACGCTGAATATTATTTCACGAAAGCCAGCGTCAAACGTGCATTACCCGAAAATGAGCTTTACCAACTTGCTTCTGAAGCCGGATTACAAGGAAGTTGTTACCCGGATGTCCCTTCCGCTGTGCAGGCGGCACAAGAAAAAAGCCTCCCGGAAGACTTTATCTTCGTAGGAGGCAGTAGCTTTATTGTTGCTGATCTGTTAGCGAACTGCGATACACTCGATCTCCACTAAAGCATCTTTCGGCAGAGCTTTCACTGCAACAGCCGAACGAGCAGGGAAATCACCATCGAAATAGGTGGCATATACTTTATTCATATCTGCAAATAATGACATATCTTGCAGGAAAACAGTAGTTTTGACAATATTTGCCATCGTCAAACCTGCTTCTCCAAGGATATGCTTAATATTCTCCAATGACTGGCGGGCTTGTGCTTCAGCCCCTTCTACCATCTGTCCGGTAGCTGCATCAATAGGCAACTGACCAGATACAAATATCATTCCATTCGCTTCGATAGCCTGGCTGTAAGGACCGATAGCCCCCGGAGCTTTCTGACTGCAAATTACTTTTTTCATTCCAATAATATTTTAATATTCAACAATTTATGATTTATACAAGAAAAAAACAGATATTCTATGCAGTATTCTCCAACTTCATGCATTTACCTAATAGGATTATACACAAAAGAAAAATTCACTTATACCTGTTTTAAAAACCTAGACTTAGCTAATTCTTTTTTGACACGGGAGTTTCCCGATAAAGGCTCGGCTTGTGAAAGCAGAGCCTTTTTTAAATATATCAACTGCGTCACAGATAACACTTTATATTACAACTACTTACAATGTTTTTCAATCAAAGCATCAACGTTCGGATCACCCAGTTCTTTTGCTTTCGCAAAACTAGCACAAGCCTCCTTGTTCTGCTTCAACTGCAATTGTGCAACTCCCATCAAACGATAAGCTTCAGCATATTTGGGATCAATTGCCAAGGCTTCTTTCAGAACTTTAATAGCTTCTTCATTTCTACCCACGCGAATATTCACCGCAGCAAGTTCCGAACGATAAGTCAACTCTTTCGGATTAAGTTCAATTGCTTTTGCCATATCATCCAACGCACGTTGGAATTGTTTTGCCTGGAAAGCGGCTTGTTCACGGTAATAGTAGAATACATCATTCACATTACCACGCACAGCTTTATAATATTCATCATAATCAAGCATTGCATTACGCCCCTGTCCGGCATTCATGCGCGCTTGGGCACGTTCCAGCAGATAAGGGGCAACATCTTCAGTATACGGTTGCAGGCAATGTGCTATACAGCTATCCATCAAAGCCAGCACTTCTTCCGGAGCTGCTTCCATCAATTCTTTTGTCTTAGCAGCACTAAAGAATGTAGCAGGAGAAACAATATTGGTTTTATTTACTTTCTCATAGCTGGCAAGAGCTGCTGCATAGTCTTTTTTAGCAAACTGAATATCGCCTTCCAACTGAACATAAACCGGAAGTTCCTCAATTGCTATTGCTTTACGAACTTCATCCAATGCTTTGTCATATGTCCAATCTTTATAGGTGGTTTCCGGCTTAGTCAACTGATAATTATAAATTAATTTGGCACGATTGAAGTATGCATCATCTTTCTTCTGTGCTACTTCAAGTGCTTTATCTATATCAGCAGCAGCCTTATCCATCGAACTTATTTCTTTCGACAAATACATTTGACTGTTGGCACGACGAAAATAACCATCGGAACTGTTAGGATACTGGGCAATAAAATCATTCAGCAATTCGGCATATTTCTCCGGAGTTTGCTGTGAAGAAGCCATATAAAGATATACCAGCGCTTGTTCTTCTGTATCGGGCAACGCTTTCTTAATGCCAATACTTGATAAAGCATGATCATTAAAGGAAAGAGGATTAATCTTCTGAGCCATAGCATAGTCAGCACCTACCGCATAGCAAATGGTAGCTGTATCTTTTCCTGAAGATTTCTGTGCAAGACCGAAAACTTGTCCGTCAGCAGTCATTACCGGACAACTTACCATCTTGTCTTTCAGATGCATATCAAGCGTATAATAATGATATTGTCCATCTACCTTAGATTCTTCTTTTACCTGTCCGGTAGTATAAGAACGGTCTTTCTGTGTAGAATAAGGCAACAAATAGACACTTGTACCTACAGTCGGAGCCGTAGGAGATACCAGTAATGCAGGTACTTTTTTTCCTGAAATCGCTACACGGAACTTCACAACATCGTACATGTCGTTTGCTCCCATGATAACTTCCACAGGCATTTGTTCACCCTCTGAATTAATGACTACGGCACGTTGCGCACCTTTAAACAGACTATAATCAGACAGAGCCATTCCATCCTCGGTAACAAAAAATCCGTTTCCCGTATTGAGTATCTTATCACTCTCATCGTACGTAACTACCGAAAAAACAGCACGCTTGGCTTTTTCCACCCATTTGGGTGCCTGAGCTACACTCCACTGTGCCAGCAAACAGAGGGCGAGCGTCAACAACAAGTTCTTTTTCATATCTTAGTTGGTTCTTTGTTTCACAGCTTCATAAATCAAAATACCTGCCGCAACAGAAACATTGAGCGACTCAATAGTACCCAGCATCGGGATTTTCACCCATTCATCACAAAGAGCCAGGTTCTCATAGGAAACACCTTTATCCTCAGCTCCCATTATGATACACATCGGTCCTGTATAATCAGCTTTGGTATAATCATAGTCCCCCTTTTCCGTAGCTGCCACAATGCGGAAACCACTATCCTTGAGATATTGCAATGTAGTCTTCAGATTCTGCTCACGACAAACCGGCAGCACATGCAATGCTCCGGCAGATGTTTTCATTGCATCTGCATTCACCGTTACACTTCCTTTAGCAGGAATAATAACAGCATCTACCGCTGCACACTCACAGGTACGGGCTATAGCACCAAAGTTACGAACATCGGTCACACCATCCAACATGACGAACAACGGATTCTTGCCCTCTTCGAAAAGAAAGGGCACCAAATCTTCTGTCTTCTGATACGTAACGGATGAAATAAAAGCAATCACCCCTTGATGGTTCTTACGGGTAATGCGGTTAATGCGTTCCACCGGAACACGTTGCACCGGAATCAAAGTTCCTTTTAGTGCAGCAAAAAGTTCTTTGGATAAATCGCTCTGAATGTCTTTCTTCACCAGAATCTTATCGAATTCCTTTCCTGCCTGTATTGCTTCTATCACAGCGCGAACGCCGAAAATCATTTCACTCTTATCAACCATCTTTGAGAATTTAAAATTAGAAATTAAAAATTAAAGGCTATCTTTTGATACCAAGAAGCGCCTTTGCATTATTCAAAGCAGCTTTTGTCAAAGTAGCCCCACTGAGCATATGGGCTATTTCCTCTACCCTCTCCTCATCTGCCAAACGGCGTATGTGGCTATTGGTTTCGGTTTCATTATCTTGCTTATATACTTTATAATGTGCACATCCGCGCGCAGCAATTTGCGGCAGATGGGTAATACTGATTACCTGGCGATCCTGTTCGCCCATTTCCTGCATAATGTCCGCCATACGGTCGGCAATCTCACCGGATACTCCTGTATCTATTTCATCGAATACAATAGTGGGCAATTTCACCGCACCCGCTATCATGGCCTTGATGGACAACATGACACGTGCAATTTCACCACCGGAAGCTACCGATGAAATGCTTTGCAATGCACCGTTCTTATTGGCAGAAAAGAGAAAGTTTACAGTATCTTCACCGTGTACGCCAGGCTCTTTTCTCATTCCCATTTCCACCTGAAAACGCACATTAGGCATACCCAGCGGAATCAAACGTGAAGCCATCTGCTTCTCAACTTCACGGGCAGCACTGGTACGGGCTTTGGTAAGAACAGCAGCCTGCTTTTTCACCTTATTATATAAGGTATCGCAAAGAATTGTCAACTCACCGATACGTTCATCATAAGAAGTAATGGCTGCCAACTTTGCTGCATATTCCTCAGTAAGCGCCAGCAACTCTTCTACGGTAGTTACTCTATGCTTTTGCTGTAAGGTATAAATCAGATTCAACCGATCGTTCACCTCTTCCAGACGCTCAGGGTTAAACTCGACATCCTCTTCCTGAGAAGAAACCTCCTGAGAAACATCTTTCAATTCAATATATGTACTTTCCAGACGTTCAGCAAGTTCTGTAGCCGGAGAATAGACCTTTTGCAGACCAAGCATTGTATTCAGACTTTCCTTCAACGCAGCCAACAAACCGCCTTCATCAGAGGTCAGCAACTGCCCGACGCGGAACAAACCGGCCTTTATTTCTTCAGCATGACTCAATGTATCCGTCTCTTGTTCCAGTTCTTCCTGTTCACCTGCAGATAAATTCGCTTCTTCTAACTGTTCCAACTGGAAACGGATATAGTCTTCATCTGCTTTATTCTGCTCAGCACGGGCTATAAGATCAGCCAAGTCCTGTTGTGCCTGCTTCCATTCTCTGTACAAAGATTGATAAGCGGAAAGTTGTTCATCATTATGAGACAATATATCAAGTACATTCAACTGGAATCCTTCTTTATTCAACAAAAGATTCTGGTGCTGAGAGTGCACGTCAATAAACTGTTCTCCAAGTTCTTTCATTTGTACAAGCGAAGCCGGAGTATCATTGATAAAGGCACGACTCTTGCCGGATGCGTAAACCTCACGACGCAAGATACACTCTTCTTCATATTCCAGTTCATTCTCCTCAAAAAAAGGTTCCATACCATAAGCTGAAATATCAAAACGAGCCTCAATCACACATTTCGATGCACCCTGGCGAATGGCTTTTACTTCGGCACGCTGCCCCAGCAACAAACCGATAGCACCTAGTATAATAGACTTACCGGCACCCGTCTCACCCGTGATAACGGAGAAACCTGCACCAAAGCTAATATCAAGCTTTTCTATAAGCGCGTAATTCTGTATGTAAAGCGAACGTAACATGACTTATTTACAATTTTAAATCTTACTCACTTCCTATTATTGTTTTATCTTTTCCCACTCGGTAGCCAGCGAGGGATTGACAGAAGAAAGCAACTCACAAACCTCTTCTTTTTCCTTCATTGCAGCACGGGAATAAAGATTAATCAATTCATCTTTCTTTATTTCAGTAAACAAACCTGGCAATGCCGACATAGGTTTATTCTGTTGCGCCTCTTTCAGGTCGCTAAGCATAGATGTTATTGTAGCACGGGCACGGGCAGCATTCACTGAAAGTTCATCCATACCTGTACGATGATACCCATACATCAGTTTACGCAAAGGCGTCATGCCATCTTCCAGATAATCGGAAACCAACGCATAACGATTCCGACTGCTATCGAACGCTTTCCAACCGGTTTCACCAAGATTCTGTGCAGCTGTTACAATATCTTCAGCTGCCCGAAAAACCTCCGTACCACCTTGTGGAGCCATCGTATCCATGTCCAGTCCGATAATCATATAAACATAATAAGCAATTACTGCCGTCAGATTACTGTCAATAACATTATCCCGCAATTCCAGCGGATCAAACTCACGATAGTTGAAAGCAACATCCGTATCTTTAAAGCTAAAAACTACCGTCTGATAACCGGATTGCCAGACAGGGCGTGTAGACTGTACAATCAACTCACATTTCCAACGCCCGTCCGCCTCATTATACTCTTTCACTGTCAAGTTCATAGAGCAACGAATCCGTTCATTCATTTCATACTGTGCCTGCGTCCACCGACGGGTATTGACAAACTCCATCAAAGCATTTTCAAGCGTAGTAAAAACTTGTGTACTCGTACCTTGTATCTGAGAATAATTCACCGTAAATTTACAATTCAATTCCTGGGCAGCAGACTTTAACACCACCGCAACCAGAAGCAGAATCATATAAAGTGTCTTATTTCTCACTACCTATATTTACTTATTCTTCAATACTTCCACCAAACGATCTACAATATCCGCAGCTACTTCCGCTTTTGATTTCAACGGAAAATCCGTCTTGCTTTCACGGTCGATGATGCTGATTTTATTCGTATCGTACCGGAAACCGGCTCCCTTATCATTCAAGGAATTCAACACGATAAAATCCAAATTCTTCCGCTGCAACTTATCTTCAGCATTATGCAACTCGTCATTCGTTTCCAAAGCAAAACCTACCAGCACCTGGCGATCTTTTTTCATCTGTCCCAAACAAGCGGCTATGTCTTTCGTAGGTTTCAAACGCAACGTCATTTCCCCTTCCCTTTCCCGCTTTATCTTGGCATCAGCAACTTGTTCCGGTGTAAAATCAGCAACAGCAGCCGAAAGAATTGCAGCATCAGCCTCCATAAAAAAGTTACACGCTGCAGCATACATCTGATCTGCCGATTCCACAGTAAACCAATCTGCCGGATATTTCAATTGCTGTTGCACAGGACCTGATACCATAATAACCTTAGCTCCACGAGCAGCACATTCATCAGCAATAGCAAAACCCATTTTACCGGAAGAATAATTTCCGATGAAACGCACCGGATCAATCTTCTCATAAGTAGGTCCGGCAGTAATCATAATGGTCTTACCCCGCAAATCACCTTCTTTCCCGGCAAAATAATTCGCCAAATGCTGAATAATAACTTCCGGTTCTTCCATGCGTCCCTTACCTACCAGATGGCTGGCAAGTTCTCCCGTACCCGGTTCTATAATATGATTTCCGTAAGAACGAAGCGTATCCAGATTCTTTTGTGTAGAAGTGTGGGCATACATATCAAGATCCATGGCAGGTGCCACAAACACCGGAGCTTTAGCCGACAAATAAGTTGTTATCAGCATATTGTCAGCCACACCGTTGGCCATCTTGCCAATCGTTGAAGCAGTAGCCGGAGCTATAAGCATAGCATCCGCCCATAAGCCCAGATCCACATGGTTATTCCATGTACCATCACGCTGGGCAAAAAACTCACTGATAACCGGTTTACTCGTCAGTGCCGAAAGCGTGATGGGAGTTATAAATTCTTTCCCCGCAGGAGTTATGACAACCTGTACTTCAGCACCTTGTTTTATCAATCCCCGGATTATATAACAAGCTTTATAGGCAGCAATACTTCCGGTTATACCTAATACAATTTTCTTCCCTTTCAGTGTATTCGCCATGATACTACTTATTGGTTAATTCACGTAGACGAATCTTAGTCAACATTGCCTTGGTATTCAATGTAAAGTCGCTGTTCAGTATCCAACTATAATAACCCGGATCACGCTTCAATACATCTGTCACCGACATCCCTTTGTATTTTCCAAAGTTGAATACTTCCACGCCATTATCATCATAAACCATACGTCCTGCGAAATCCACATTCTTGTTAAAACTGGAATATTCAGCCAGGAAAGCGATGTCATTCTGCAATTCCGGATAACGGTCCAGCTGTGCCATCAGCACCTCGTAAGTGGCTTGTGTATCAGCTGCCGCCGTATGTGCATCCTCCAGATTTTTTCCACAATAGAATTTATAAGCAGCAGAAAGTGTACGTTGCTCCAATTTATGGAAAATGACCTGTACATCCACAAACTTGCGACGGCTCAGGTCAATATCTACACCGGCACGAAGAAATTCTTCTGCCAACACGGGAATATCAAAACGATTGGAGTTAAATCCTGCCAGGTCACATCCTTCTATATCATTGGCAATGGTACGGGCCACTTCTTTGAAGGTAGGGCAATCTACCACATCCGCATCATAGATACCATGAACGGCAGATGCGCCTTCGGGAATATGCATTTCCGGATTAATACGAAGTGTTTTTGCTTCCTCATTACCATTGGGATGTACTTTGAGATAACAGATTTCAACGATACGGTCTACATTGATACTCGTTCCGGTCGTCTCTAAATCAAAAAAAACAATCGGGTTTTTGAGGTTTAATTTCATTATTATTATAAGTATAAGCTACAAGCTACGAGCTACAAGCTACAAGTGGCTACGCTATATCCCCAAAGGCACTCGTAACCTGTAGCTTGTAGCTCGTAGCTATAGCAATTATTAATCATTCAGCATCATCGGCATCAGCAGCATCAACAAATCCTCATTTTCTTCTTGTTCAACGGGGATAATAACACCTGCACGTGACGGGTCTGCCAGTTCAATTATCACTTCATCAGCAGCAATATTATTCAAAATATCAATCAGGAAAGTCGATTTAAAACCAATACTCATCGGATTACCATCATACTGGCAAGCCAATGTTTCTTCAGCAGAAGTAGAGAAATCAATGTCCTGGGCTGAAATCACAATCTGATTGGGCTGCATACGCAACTTGATAAGACTACTTGCCTGTGACGAGAAAATAGAGACACGACGCAGTGCACCTACCAACTGCATACGGTCCACAGTCACTTTATAAGGATTATTCTGCGGTATTACCGAATTATAATTAGGATAACGTCCTTCAATCAGACGACATACCATGCGATATTTCTCCAATGTAAATACAGCATTACGCTCATCGAACTCAATAACAACCTGTCCTTGTTCTTTAGGCAACAAGTTCTTAATCAATGAAGCCGGTTTTTTAGGCAGAATGAATGCTGCACGTTCATTACCTTTGGCCGCTAATGTTTTGCAACGTACCAGTTTGTGACCATCAGATGCCACCATTGTAATATCTTCTGTGGTGATATCAAAATAGATACCATTCATCACCGGACGAAGTTCATCATCAGCCGTAGCAAATACGGCACGATTAATGCCACCCAACAATACGGATGCTTCCATCTCTACACGTACGGCATTATCGCCCAGCATAGCCGATTGAGGAAATTCATCGGCATTTTGCCCCATCAGACTATACTTACCATTTTGATACTGTACTGTGATTTCCAAGGAATCAGTATTCACTTCAAACGACAGCGGTTGCTCGGGGATTTCCTTCAAAGCATCCAGAATTGTTTTAGCAGCCACGGCAAAACGTCCGTCAGCATCACTTTCATTCACTTCAACTGATGTTACCATCGTCGTTTCACTATCAGAAACAGTAACCGACAATGTTCCATCTTTCAGTTCAAAGAGGAAACAATCCAAAATGGGCAACGCATTCTTCGAATTAATCACACGGCTGATAGCCTGTAAATGGCTGGAGAGCGCAGTACTCGAAACGATAAATCTCATATGTTCTGTGTATTTAAGTTTTATATTATTCCCTATTCGTACTATAACTTCATAGTATCGGACAAAGTTACAAAAAAAGATCTTCCCACAACAAAGAAAATTAAGAAAAAACGTCCGGAACTTCTCCGGATTTCCCTAAAAAATTGTAACTTCGCCGCATCATTTAAAAAGAATGCAATGGAATTTACAGGAAAAATTATCGCTATACTCCAGCCAAGAGGCGGAGTGGCAAAGTCGGGCAATGAGTGGAAAGCACAAGAATACGTGATTGAAGACCACGGCCAATATCCCCGCAAAATGTGTTTCGATGTTTTCGGAGCAGACAAAATAGAACAGTTTAACATCCAGATGGGTGAAGAACTGACCGTATCATTTGATGTAGATGCACGCCAATGGCAAGACCGTTGGTTCAATAGTATCCGCGCATGGAAAGTAGAGCGTGTCAGCGCTGCAGCTCCTGCAGGTGTACCGGGTGCACCTGTTCCGCCACCGGCACCGACTGCCGCACCGGAATTCCTGGCAGGTGATGCTAAAGACGATCTGCCGTTCTAAAGTATATAAAGTTTAGGTATAATAAAAAAGAGGAGAATAATTCTCCTCTTTTTTATTATATAATTACAAGTATTTTGAACCTCACGTTTACCCTTTGTATAAAAGCACCAAATTCGGATATACCACCTCTTCTACACAAGTAAACTGTATAGAAAGTATAAAATGGCGGAAAAACTTCGCCTGACGAAAGAAGAAGTTAGGTATCAGACGTACATATGTTTCCGGTTGCTCTACCATCCTTTCCATATCCACCATCATCACAAAGCTATACGATGGTGAAAGACTTCCTATCCCTTCCTCGTAAAGTGCCGTACCATCCAGCACCTCTCCATTCTCCATAGAATCTATATATGCAGTAAGACTAACCACATCCGGCGCCATCAACAAATGTCCACGATAAAAACAGACATATGTATAAAGAGCCGATTCCGTGATACCTGTCAACTGGGTCAGTAAAGTATTTCGAGGCAATACATAATAACGGTGTCCCCATGCTTTGGGATAAAGATGATAATCAGGACATTCCTGCGGAACAGGAGGTGCATCCACTTCCTTAGGAGAAGTATAAAGCAATGATTGCAAACGACGCTCAGCCTGTGACATATTCTTCACCGGAACGCTCATCACTGCACATGGATACTCACTTAATGTATCTTTCGGTTCAAAGAGACAAGAAATCACCTGATCTCCCGCATAAGTCTTCAGAAAGTCCATCCACTCCTCATCCCTCTCTTTGATATAATCGGAATAAGTAGCTTTGGCATATTCCTGCTCTGCCGTAAAGCTACACATGGCATCCATATCTGAAATAGCCCAACAGTCATAAAAGAAAGTAGAGAGTGGAAGCTGTTCTCCCGGAAACCCTTCCACCGGCTGCTGATGACGTAAAGCATTAATAAAAGTGCGTGTAATGTCCGAGCCATGGCTGATACCTGAACAATAAATGGCAGTTTCATTCAGCTTCAAATCAAACTCCGCCCAACTTCCCAAATAGGTTTGCGAACGAATACCATCCGTATTTTTCCCCATATCTACTGACTTGATGCGCACATACATCGTAGCTTCCACATTCGTATTCTTTCCCGCATGCATCAGTTTGAATGAGGGCATATCTATTAACGATTTCTTAGAAAGCCGTGCATCAATCACTTGTTCTACCAACCGTTTCTGAAAACTAATTGCCAGGAAGTCCGGTGTAAAATACGCAGCCAGAAAGCGCCCCTCAGGCATAGGATAAATACTAATCTCTTCACCCCTGTAATCAAAGAATTTAGAGGGAAATGCACTGGAACTATATTTCCTGATAAACGACTCCACCAACTCATAATCTCCCGAACCCAGACTGCAATACAGCACTTGATTCAATGGGTTATCCGGTTCATGGAAACTGATAAGCATTTTATTCATCTGCTTACTAAGGCCATGCGGAGTATCATCGAGCAAGGTATGCAGATAGTTTTTCAGATAGACAAAGAGTTCGGAAGCATAAAGGAAGTGATTATCTTTGCTGCAACTTAGTTGATTGATACCATCAACCAGCTCAGCCATGCGATCTGTCTCCAACACAGCCATTGCACTTTGAGGGACTAAAGTATAAAGATTAAAATCTTTCTGACTCTCCACCTCATTCAACCTGAAGAATGAATACACCCCAAACCCCGTACATAGCAATACTATGGACACAATCACGGCAATTCTTATGATAAGACGTAACTTCATGGTTTTTCAGGCATCAAGTTTCGGCAAAAATAATTATTTCTACTAATAAAACAAAACAAATGTTTCAAAAACTTTAGTAGATATAAAAAAGTTTTAGAATGCCTGTGCCTCAAAACTCAATTTCCATACCATCAAAGGTCAAATGTACATCAGGCGGAAGCTGTTTTTCAAGCTCGGCATGCAATCCGGCATGATGACTCATATGGATAAAATAAGTTTCCCGTGCGCCAATACGCTTCGCCGTTTCCAAAGCCTCGGAAATACTCTGATGCGTAGGATGCGGTTTTACGCGTAAGGCATTCACAACCAGAACATCCAAGTCATGTAATTGTTTATATGATTCTTCGGGCATAGTCAGCATATCTGTAATATAAGCCATACGTTTACCGATACGATACCCCAGAATAGGCAGACGCCCGTGCATCACCTGCAAAGGGGTAATCTCCGTATTATTGATGAAGAACGTTTTTCCGGCTTCCACTTCCTGCAAGAAAATTTGAGGAACACCCGGGTATTTATGCTCCAGAAAGCAATAAGGCATCCGTGCACGCAGGTGAGTTGCCGTATACTCATCGGAGTATATAGGTATTTCACCGAAACGACAGAAAGGACGAAGATCATCCAGCCCACCTACATGGTCATAATGTTCATGGGTAATCAGCACTCCATCTATTTTTTCAAATGAGGCTGCACGCAACATCTGTTCCCGAAAATCCGGTCCACAATCAATCAATATCACCGCATCATCCGTATGCAACAAAGACGATGCACGTAAACGGTTATCACGCAGATCGGTAGAAGTACAAACTTCACACTTACAACCTATTTCAGGCACTCCTGTCGATGTTCCGCTCCCTAATATTCTTAGTTTCACGTCTATTACCAATTAATTATCAATCTTTCAAATAAAATTCACTTCGGGATGAATGTCAATACCAAACTTCTCACGAACTGATGCCCGTACAGCATCCGAAAGTGCTACAATGTCAGCTCCCGTTGCCCCACCCCGGTTTACTAATACCAACGCCTGCCTATCATGCACAGCGGCAGGTCCCAGCGCTTTACCTTTCCAACCACACTGGTCTATCATCCAGCCTGCAGGAATTTTGATCCGGTCAGTCCCCATCTCATAAAAGGGCATTTGAGGATATTCTTCCCTCAAAGCCTCAAAGACCTCACGAGAGACGACAGGATTCATAAAAAAACTCCCGGCATTACCTAGTAGTTTCGGATCAGGCAATTTACTTTCACGAATATCAATGATCACCCGGCGCAATGTTTTCAAATCTACTTTCGGATATTTTTCAAGCTCCTGGCGGATCGTACCGTAATCCAGCGTATAATGCTCTTTCTTACTCAAAGAAAAACAAACATACGTGACAAATACCTGCTTCATTTCCGGATTTTTAAAAATACTGTTCCGATATGAGTAATTACATTCATCCACTTGGTAAACATGTTTCATTCCTTGTATGTTCACCGTTTCCACGGAAGAAATCAGGCCTTTCACCTCTACACCATAGGCACCAATATTCTGTACAGCTGCCGCTCCTACCTCACCAGGTATAAGAGACAGGTTCTCAGTCCCGTACCAACCACGTTCCGTGCAATAGGCCACGAAATCATCCCATACCACACTGGCACCTACACGCACCAAAACCTTTTCTTCATTTTCAGCCATTACTTCAACGCCACCAATGCGCGAATGCAATATCACTCCTTCATAATTTCCAGTAAACAGCAGATTACTCCCTCCGCCAATATGCAGATAAGGAGAAGTGATACGCCCGTCAGCAATCAACTTCTCCAATTCTTCTACCGAACCGTATTCCAGAAACACGGCAGCTTCCACATCAAGTCCGAATGTATTGGGTATTTTTCTCATTTACAAATCTTAAATGCTCGTATCCTCATATTTATGTAACTCCCACTCTCCGCGATGTCTGCGGAAATAGAAGATATTGGTATATCCATTTCCAATCCCGTTCACTTTCAGGATTTTCGTATTTGAGTTATCACTATTCTTCTGTCCATAATTGATATTGGATAGTTTATCCACAGGCAATACAGGGCGGAAAGCATACCACTGGTTCAAATCAAGCGTAGTCTCCAGAATAGAAAACTCATCATCCGGATCTATTGTGATATACTTCAAAGGTTCCCGGATATGTCGACTCTGATAAATGCTGTCGGTTACAAAGCGAGAGTAAAACGCAACGAAGTCTTCATTTTCCCCCTGCTCTATCTGGCGAAGATTGATAGCTTCCAACATCCATACCCCCTTAGTACGTTCAAAATAGTATTTCTTCACCATACGGTTTTCTAGAAAAATCCATTCCACCTGTACAGAAGTAAGTGCAGTATCTCCCACCAATTCCAGATCATCTTCATCATCAAAGAGCAATGTATAATAACTCTGCTGGGTAAACAAATAATCATGCTCCCAGTCCTCCTTCTCTATTTTCGAAGATGTATCGACGTTGTAAAAAGGCAATGGAAATTTGGTCCGCTGCCGTTGCAGGGCGTCATCCGAAGCATAACTATAGATAAAATCATCAAATGATTCATCCGCTTCTATGGGCTTAGGGTCGTTATCCTCTTCAACCTCCGGCACAGTATCAGCCTTATGTGAAGCTGAATCCACCAAATTGGTGATTGTCGCAAAAGGGTCCATCTTCGTTTTCTTGTTGCCACATGACATCAAGAAAACGAGAAGAAAGAACCCCAATCCTATTTTTCTCATTCTTTACCGAGACCTCATCAGGTCACTTATTTAGTTTAGCTCTTAACTTTTCAAGCATGTCCACTGTCATGGACTCTAAATCATACTGCGGTTTCCAATCCCACTCTTCACGAGCACAGGTATCATCCAGACTATCAGGCCAACTGTCGGCAATAGATTGTTTCAATGGATCAATTTCATATACCATTTCAAAGTCGGGCACATGCTTCTTGATAGCCTGGCAGATCTCTTCCGGATCAAAGCTCATAGCAGCGATATTGAAAGCATTCCGATGCTTCAGACGTGCCGGAGCAGCCTCCATCAATGAAATAGCTGCATTCAGCGCATCAGGCATATACATCATATCCATATAAGTACCAGGTCTCAAAGGACATACAAATCTTTCACCTTTCACTGCGGAGTAAAATATATCGACTGCATAGTCGGTAGTACCTCCACCCGGAGGGGTCACATTGGAGATAATACCCGGAAAACGAACCGCACGGGTATCTACACCATATTTAGTATAATAATAATCACTCAATAATTCGGTAGTTACTTTGGTTACACCATACATTGTACGGGGACGCTGAATCGTATCTTGCGGCGTCTTCACATGAGGTGTAGCTTCTCCGAACGAACCGATAGAACTCGGGGTAAAGACTGCACAACCATACTCGCGCGCTACTTCCAGCACATTCCATAATCCATCGATACCGATTTTCCAGGCCATGGCCGGACGGCTTTCAGCAACAACTGAAAGCAAAGCTGCCAGATTATAAATCGTATCAATCTTGAATTGGCGTGCCACCACTTCAATAGACTGACGGTCGGTCACGTCGGCAATAGCTGAAGGACCTGATGCCTTTAATTCCCCTTTAGGCATAGCACTCGGAATGTATCCAGCGATAACATGGTCATCCCCATAACGTTTACGCAACTCCAATGTGAGTTCCGAACCTATCTGTCCGGTTGCTCCAATTACCAAAATATTCTTCATACGACTTATTTATAAGGTACTCCATACTTAGAGACGCGCAAATATACATACTTTTTTTTCATTATTCTATCATTTTGCTATTGTTTATTTGAAGAAAAATCGTGTCCTTTGTATCGTTTAGTATTAAGATGACAAACTTTTAATTTATAAAGCTATGTACGGGAAAATGAAAGAACATCTCAGCAATACACTTGCTGAAATTAAAGAGGCTGGACTCTATAAAGAAGAACGCCTGATCGAGAGTGCACAACAAGCCGCCATCACCGTAAAAGGGAAGGAAGTGCTGAATTTCTGCGCCAACAACTACTTGGGTTTGTCCAACCATCCGCGACTGATTGCCGCTGCCCAAAAGATGATGGATCACCGTGGCTACGGCATGTCTTCCGTACGCTTCATCTGCGGAACACAAGACATTCACAAAGAACTGGAAGCTGCTATCTCTGACTATTTCAAGACGGAAGACACCATACTATATGCTGCTTGTTTTGATGCTAACGGTGGTGTATTCGAGCCGCTATTTACGGAAGAAGACGCCATCATCTCCGATTCTCTGAACCATGCCTCCATCATCGACGGTGTCCGCCTATGCAAAGCCAAACGCTACCGCTACGCCAATGCCGATATGACCGAACTGGAAAAATGCCTACAGGAAGCCCAGACACAGCGTTTCCGCATCATAGTCACCGACGGTGTATTTTCTATGGACGGCAATGTTGCCCCAATGGACAAAATTTGCGATCTGGCTGAGAAATACGATGCACTAGTGATGGTAGACGAATCGCACTCTGCAGGCGTAGTAGGTCCTACGGGACATGGTGTAAGCGAACTGTATCAAACTTACGGACGCGTAGATATCTATACTGGAACATTAGGTAAAGCCTTCGGCGGTGCTATGGGCGGATTCACGACCGGACCGAAAGAAATCATTGACCTGTTACGTCAGCGCAGCCGTCCGTATCTGTTCTCTAATTCAGTAGCTCCGGCTGTGATAGGTGCAAGTATCGAAGTATTCAAGATGCTGAAAGAAAGTAATGCGCTACATGACAAGTTAGTAAACAATGTGAGCTATTTCCGCGATAAGATGACTGCTGCCGGTTTCGACATCAAACCCACTCAAAGCGCCATTTGCGCCGTGATGTTGTATGACGCCAAATTGTCTCAGATATATGCCGCACGCATGCAGGAAGAGGGTATCTACGTAACCGGGTTCTACTATCCCGTAGTACCGAAAGAGCAAGCCCGTATCCGCGTACAGATTTCGGCAGGACACGAGAAAGAACATCTAGATAAATGTATCGAGGCATTTATTAAGGTAGGAAAAGAACTTGGAGTATTAGCGCACTAAAGTGCGCTAAGTTACAGGCTACGAGTTACGAGCTACAAGTCACTCGTAGCTTGTAGCTTTTAGTATCACCGCAAATCTGCTCCCTTTCCCCTGTTCCGAGTGCAGTTCAATCCTTCCCTGCAATTTCTCTATAATAATCTGGCAGATAGAAAGCCCCAAGCCCGTTCCTTGCGAAAATTCATTCTGCTTGTAGAACCGATTAAAAATCATCTTCTGCTCGGCGCGAGGAATGCCACAGCCTGTATCTTCCACATAAATTTCCACTTCCGAAGTCTCAGGTAAATAACGATATCCCAGCTTGATATACCCTGAAGCTGTAAATTTAGAAGCGTTATTCAGGAAATTAGTGACCACTTGCACCAACCGTCCTTTATCCACATTTATCCTTACCGGCACTGTATCCTTATCCTTAATAAATTCCAACTGTTCCGGTATTAACATCTGATGGGTCTGATAGATTTCATCCACCAATTCCTCCACTCCGCATGGAGCAAATTCAAAGGACATATAGCCCGACTCAAGCCGTGAAAGTTCCAAGATATCATTTATCAGCATCAGCAGCAAATCACTATTCTTGTTGATCGTCTTGATATACTCACAGCGCTCATCTGGTTCCAGTTCTTCATCCGCTGCCAATATATTGGAAAAGCCGACAATCGCATTCAGCGGAGTGCGTATCTCGTGGCTCATATTCGCCAGGAACGACTGTTTCAGCTCAGCTTTTTCCGCCAGCAGACGCGCCTCTTCCAGTTCATGTTCATGATCTTTAATGTCCTGTATATTCAGCAACAGTCCGGCAGCCTTATAGCCGCCATCCGGTAATGCAATGGTCTTATACCGGAATTCCCACCATTGATATCCTTTTCCGTTAAAGTCGCAACGCACCTGCACCGCCACCTTACGGATTAAGGATATCTTCCTCCAGTTTTCCTCCACCTCATCCCGGCATTCCGGATGAATAAACTTAATGAGTTTATCAAACGTAAGTACCTTCGACATCATTCCCTGCGACTTCCAGAAATCACTCTCAAATATAAAATAATCATTCTCCAACTTCCACGCGTACGTATCACTCCCCTCAATAGCCAGCGCCAACGTTTCTTTTTCATCCTCCAGCGCATTGAGAGCTTTCTTTTTCCTCCCCTGCTCCCGACGATAAAGGAAAAACAACAAGACAAACAGCGTAATCAATAGAACTGTAACTGAGAAAATAATTCCTCCCCACAGCCAAGGATATGCCTCACTGAATGGAATATGGATAATAGAATACTTCTCTGGAATATCCGCCTTCGAAAGCCCCCTCTGCTCCATCACCTCCCAATCTACCACATACTCTTTAGCACTGTTTGCGATGGGCATATCCAAAGGCTTCTCACCATGCAAAATCCTGACCGCCGCATCCACCATTTCCCCTACCTGTATTGGGATCGTCGTCATATATCCCCCCAACAGTTTCTCGCCATAGCCAAAACCTTCATTAATGGCTGTCAGGCTGGGACTGGAACAGATATTTCCGATATTGACAGTCGTAAAGTCCCTTTTCAATTGAAGATAACACCTATCTCTTGTGTATTGGCTCAAACTCCAAAGTAGTCCGGCATCCGAACGATCCTTCTGAAGCCGGACAGTAAGCCCGGCAAAATACGTATAACTCTTGTCTTTTACAAACTCCTTCCATTCCCTGGAATTGAATTCTTTTGAGTTCATGAAACCTTCCACCTTCTCGCCTTTCAACTGTTCCCAAGCATCCTTCCTTATTTGTTTATCCAGATAAGTGGAGTCTATAATAGTGAAGAGATGCATCCCCTTCCCGAATATCTCTTTCGCAACCTTGATATTCGCCATAAAATCTATTTTATCACGAAATCCGGTCACATTGGGATATTGCTTTATAAAAGACCAGTTAGGGTAATTCACTCCACCAAAAACAACGGGGAGTTGCTTCGCCAGCGGATGTCCGCACTTCAGCAGTGAATAAGTTGCCTGGTCATCATTGACCAATATAATTTCCGGTTCCCAGTTTTCGGAAACTTCATCCAACAGAGAGTGCAGATACAAGGATTCTAAGTTATCCTGATAAGCCTCGCAATCTAAATACACTGTACGGAGTTCGACATCAATCCCTCTCTTCCGGAAAGTTTCGGCAATCATTTTATTAAAATCAGGATAAGCAGCATAAGTTTTCTCATAAGAGTGCACCACCAGCACTTTCCGTTTTTCCATCTCCGAACAAGCGCTCAAGACATGGCAACTCAACATTATCCAAAGGAGGAATTTAAAATTTATTTTGCCCATACGCATAGTAATTCACAGTACGTGTTAAAAAGAGTAACAAAGGTAGACTAAAATACTGAAACAGCAAAAATAAAAGAGCTGCTTAAAAAATCAAGCAGCTCTTTTTTTGACTTAGCAATTCTATATCAAAAGATTATTAACGTTCGCCCAATTTTACGTCTACAAAGAAGATACCCGTTGCACCGGCTTTCTTAATCATATCAACAATGCCTGCAGCAGTTGATTCTTCTTCTACTTGTTCACGCACAAATCCCCACAGGAAGTCCTGCGTTGCTTTATCTTTCTCAGCAGCAGCTACATCTACCAACTTGTCAATCATTTCGGATACACGACATTCGTGTTTGTAAACCTGTTCAAATACTTCCAGCGGAGTACCAAAATCATTAGGAACTACATCCAGCTTATCGACTTTGGCCTTACCACCACGCTTAATTACGTAATCGGCCAGTGAACAAGCATGTTCATTCTCTTCTGCCCACTGTTTCTTCAACCAATGTGCCATACCACAAAATCCTTCTTTTTCCATATAGAAAGACATAGCCAAATACATGTTAGCGGACCACATTTCAGCCGTAATCTGCTCGTTAATTGCATTCTGTAATTTTTCAGTAATCATAATCGTATTTTTTAATTAAATTGAAATCATTACAAAAGTAACAATGATACACAACATTTGTTCATTTGATAACATTTTTTAAACAAATAAAATCAGAAGTACATTTGAAACTAGTATATATATGTTCGGCGTATAACTCCTCCATTGCTTTTCCATTTCCAATCACATCATACAAATATAGATATTGAAAATAAAAAAGATAATTTCCATATTTCAAATACAAATAAATTAAATACAAAATGACAAAAAGCGTGCAAGATTTAAATGATAGTCTTACACGCTTCCTACAATATATTCAATTCTTTCACACCAGTTCGTCCGAAGTGTACCCCTGTGGCAACTCACGACAGTTATAGCTCGAAGCCATTATCTCACCATAAGCACCTGCAGAACGTAATGCAATCAGATCTCCACGCTTCACCTTATTCAAATCTATCGCTTTCCCGAAAACATCCGACGATTCACAGATAGGACCTACCACATCATACGCCTCAACTGCATCCTCGGAAGTAATATTCTCTATCTTATGATAAGCCTGATACAATGCAGGACGAATCAAATCCGTCATACCAGCATCAAGGATGGCAAATTTCTTATTTGCTCCCTGTTTTACATAAAGCACCTGTGAGATAAGTGAACCGCACTGCCCCGTTATGGCACGCCCCAATTCAAAATGAAGTGTTTGATAAGAGCGCAGTTTCAGATGTTCGGCATAAGTAGAGAAGTAATCCTTAAAATCAGGTATTGCCTGACGGTTGGGATGCTTATAATCAATACCCAGTCCACCACCTACATTGATATGCTCGATGCGGATGCGATGTGCTTCCAGCTTGTCTTGCAATTCATTTACACGATTGCACAGGGCAACGAAATCACCCATATCTAATATCTGCGAACCAATGTGAAAATGCAATCCGATAAACTTCACATTCTTCATCTCCAAAGCCACTTCTATCACATGATCCATGTCTTGCATACTAATGCCAAACTTGTTTTCCGCTAGTCCGGTAGTGATATTGGCATGAGTATGAGCTCCTACATTCGGATTGATACGGAAAGCGACATTAGCCACTTTACCTTTAGCTGCAGCCAGTTCATTGATAATCTCCAGCTCAGGAATAGACTCTACATTAAAACAGAAAATATTATAGTCCAGACTCAGATTTATTTCCCAATCAGACTTGCCCACTCCGGCAAAAACAATCTTATTTGTAGGAAAACCTGCCTTAACAGCAGCACGCACTTCTCCTCCACTCACACAATCGGCACCCAGCCCGTTCTCACGGATAATAGAAAGCACCTTCGGATTAGCATTTGCTTTCACAGCATAATGCACCTCAAAATTGCCATATTTAGCAGCTTCTGCACGCACGCAGGAAAGAGTGTCGCGCAACACCTTCGTATCATAATAATAAAAGGGGGTACGCAGTTCACGGAATTTATCTATGGGAAATGTTCCTTTCATACTTCAAAACCTTATTGATAAAGAAAAGAGCGCAAATTACGCGAATTACACAAGAGCCTTTATCAGCGAGTTGTGCAATTTGTGTAGTTTGCGCTCCATATCATTTTATATCTGTACTTTCTTATTTCTCTTATTCTTCGTTGAACAGTGCATCACTAAGCGACTGCAATGCCTGATTCTTATCGCACTCACGAATGAGGAAAGAAATGTTGTAGTTACTACCACCGAACGAAATCATTCGTACCGGTATGTCGCGCATGGCATCCAGTGCCTTCGCTTCGAAACCGACATTCTCCCATTCCAAATCACCTACCACGCAAACGATACACATATCCTTATCTACTGTAACGGTTCCGTACTTCTTCAGGTCGTCCAGAATCTCGTTGAGGTGCTTCGTATTATCAATAGATACAGATACTCCTACCTCAGAAGTACAAATCATATCGATAGAAGTCTGATAGCTCTCGAAGATTTCGAAGACCTTGCGCAAGAAACCGTGGGCAAGCAACATACGACTGGATTTAATCTTGATAGCTGTAATGTTATCTTTTGCTGCAACTGCCTTGATTTTACCCTTCTCAGTATCATTGGAAATCATAGTACCGGGAGCAGTCGGGTCCATCGTATTCAGCAGACGCACCGGTATATTAGCATACTTGGCAGGCTGTATACAAGTGGGATGAAGAATCTTCGCACCAAAATAAGCCAGCTCAGCAGCTTCTTCAAAATGAAGATGACGTACAGGAGCAGTCTTGTCAACAATACGCGGGTCATTATTGTGCATACCATCGATATCGGTCCATATCTGGATTTCGGAAGCATTGATAGCTGCACCGATCAGAGAAGCGGTATAATCGCTTCCACCACGTTGCAGATTGTCTATTTCTCCGTAAGCATTACGACAAATGTATCCTTGTGTGATGTAAATCTCAGCACCGGGATGCAATTCCAACTGCATCTGAAGTTTCTCCTTAATATATACAGGATCAGGCTCCGCATTCTTATCGGTACGCATATATTCCAAAGCCGGAAGCAAAATGGACTTCACACCACACTCTTGCAGGTAATAGTTCATCATGGCAGTAGAGATCAATTCTCCCTGTGCCAGAACCACTTTCTCCTCAAACAGCGTGAAAAGATCTTTGGTGTAAGAACGGATGTAGTCAAAATGAGATTTAATCAGTTCCTGACCTTTCTGTTTATACTCGGGAGTGGAATACAACTCATTCACATGCTGTTTATATTTAGCCTCCAGCTTGTTAATGATTTCGTTGGCACCCTCCGGATTTTTCTTGTACAGATAGTCCGAAATTTCCACCAATGTATTAGTTGTGCCCGACATAGCCGAGAGTACAACTATCTTTTGTTCACCATCAGTGATCAATTTGGCTACTTCCTTTATCCGCGATGCAGAACCTACGGAAGTACCTCCAAACTTTAAAACTTTCATTTTCGTTCCTGTATTAAATGATTATATATTATTATTTGTTTCTTCTACAGTCGGCATCATACCCGAATACTCGGACGTTACATCTGTTATCTGATGACCTGCACAACGATATACCTGTCCCGGAAACTCGTGAAGCAGATGGAGATTGTGCGTAGTCATCAATACCAACGAGCCACCCGTGCGGCTGATGTTATGTAATAGTCCTACAATAGCACGTCCCGTTTCCGCATCCAGATTACCGGTCGGTTCATCCGCCAGGATAATCTCCGGAGAGTTGAGCATAGCACGGGCAATAACGATGCGTTGCTGTTCGCCTCCCGAAAGTTCGTTAGGAAACTTATATCCTTTATTACCCATTCCTACCTGCATCAGCACTTCAGCAATACGATCTTTTATTTCCGATTTGTTTTTCCAGCCCGTAGCCTTCAATACAAAAGCAAGATTATCGTTCACCGTGCGGTCCGTCAACAGTTGGAAATCCTGAAACACAATGCCCAACTTACGACGCAACTGCGGAATATGCTTACGCTTAATGCGACTCATATCATACCCCAGTACCATTGCTTCGCCGGCAGTAATATCCAGTTCTCCGTAGAGGGTCTTTAACAAACTGGTCTTACCCGAACCTACCTTACCGATCAGGTACACAAACTCTCCCTTCTGCAGCTCAAGGTTTACCTCATTCAGCACGCACAAGTCCTGTTGGTGTACTTCCACATCTTTATATCGTATCAGCGGTTCAGCCATTCCCATTTAATTATTAATTGTCAATTGTTTAGTGTTTCTTCCACGAAGCGCTATGACGTTCTTGCAACTCGCGTGCCAAATCTTCCAGACTGTATCCTTTGGATGTTAGCAGCACGATGAGGTGGTATATCAAATCGGCTCCTTCATAGATCAACCGTTCATCAGTTCCGTTGCAAGCTTCGATCACTGTTTCCACAGCTTCTTCACCCACTTTCTGTGCCATTTTATTCACACCTGACTCAAACAGACTGGTTGTATAAGAACCTTCCGGCATCTCTTCATGGCGCTTAATAATAAAATCCTGAAGATGCTTCAGGAACATTACAGGCTGTTCATTCTTCTCACCCCAGCATGTATCCGTACCTGTATGGCAAACAGGACCCACAGGGTGTACCTGAATCAGCAATGTATCCTGATCGCAGTCTTCTTTGATAGAAACGACATTCAGAAAATTGCCACTCTCCTCACCTTTCGTCCAAAGACGGTTCTTGGTGCGGCTGAAAAAAGTCACTTTACCGGTTTCTACCGTTTTGTCGTAAGCTTCTTTATTCATGAAGCCCAACATTAACACCTTAGCGGTGTCTGCGTCTTGTATGATTGCCGGAATAAGTCCGTTCATTTTATCAAAATCCATTTAGGTAATTATTAATTATAAGCTATAAATTATTAATTGCTATGCAGCGTGATGCGGTAATATTCTGTCATCTTTATCGCCTTATCACTTTGCCACTCTATCACTTTTACATCACCCGCATTGGTATTCCCTGGGCGCAAAGATACGATTTTAAATCGGGAATTTTAATTTCTCCGAAATGAAAAACACTGGCTGCCAATGCTGCATCTGCTTTTCCTTGCAAAAACACATCACGAAAATGCTCTTTTGCTCCTGCTCCGCCCGATGCAATCACCGGAATAGAGAGGTTATCAGACATTTCAGCAAGCGCTTCATTAGCGTATCCGGTCTTTACGCCATCATGATTCATGCTGGTGAAAAGTATTTCTCCAGCACCACGTTCCTGGGCTTCTTTGGTCCAGGCAAACAGTTCTTTATCTGTTTCTACACGACCTCCATTCAAATAGCACCACCAGCCTTTTTCAGTCTGTTTGGCATCTACCGCCAACACACATACCTGCGAACCGAAGTTCTTAGCTATTTCATCAATCAATTCGGGACGGCGAATTGCAGAAGAATTGATAGATATCTTATCTGCACCGGCATTCAGCAGACGGTCTACATCACTCAATTCGTTGATACCGCCACCTACCGTAAACGGAATACTAATATTGGCAGCAATGCGCTTCACCAACTCTGCAAATGTCTTGCGACCTTCAAAACTGGCTGTTATATCCAGAAAAACCAATTCATCAGCACCTTGCTCACTATACGCACGCGCCAGTTCCACCGGATCGCCCGCTTGACGCAAATTGACGAAATTGGTTCCTTTCACTGTTTGTCCGTCTTTGATATCGAGACAGGGAATAATTCTTTTCGCTAACACCTTTAATGATTTATGATTTATAATTTATGATCTATGACTTATGAATGTCGATTTAGGAGCTGCATGTATCCGCCCCATAAATCAGAAACCAGAAATCATAAATCTTTCAATTTCCTTCAGAGTAATATGCCCTTCATACAGAGCCTTACCAAAAATTACAGCCGGTACTCCAGCCATCTCCAATGCACGTATATCTTCCATATTGCTGACACCACCACTTGCTATCAGGTAAAGGTCGGAATGTTGTTCCAGCATCTCCTTGTACAGTTCAATAGAAGGCCCCTGCAACATACCATCGCAACTGATATCCGTGCAAATTACTTTCTGAATGCCTTTCTCTACATATTCTTTCAGAAAGGGAAATAATTCACAGGCACTTTCGTCCTTCCAGCCATTCACAGCTATCTTCCGGTCTTTCACGTCCGCACCAAGAATTATCTTCCCACTGCCGTAAACTTCCAGCCAATGGCAGAATAGCTCAGGATTTTTCACCGCAATACTGCCGCCTGTAACCATCTGTGCCCCATTCTCAAAAGCAATTTTCAAGTCTTCATCACTTTTCACGCCACCACCGAAATCAACTATCAGGGAAGTCTGTGAAGTGATTCTATTCAAAACATTATAATTGACTACATGATGAGAAGCCGCTCCGTCCAGGTCTACCACATGAAGCCGGCGAATACCGTGTGCCTCCATTTCTTTGGCCACTTCTACCGGATTTTCGTTATACACCTTCTTACTGTCATAGTCACCTTGCGAAAGGCGTACACACTTTCCGTCGATAATATCTATTGCAGGAATAAGCTCTATCATATATGCATCTACTTAATTATAATTCTAAAAAATTGCGCAGGATACGCTCTCCCACACCTCCACTTTTCTCCGGATGGAATTGGGTAGCGTAATAATTATCCTTATGCAAGGCAGCGCTAAACGGTTGTATATAGTCCGTCACAGCAGCCGTATATTCATTGACGGGAACATAGAAACTATGCACAAAATAGACAAACTCTTCTTTTGTAAAGCCTTTGAATAAGCCACTGTTCGTCTCTGTGAGCGTATTCCAACCCATGTGAGGCACTTTATCCTCATGCTTCTGTGGAACGAAACGCTTCACTTCCGTATCAAAAATACCCAGACAATCTACATCTCCTCCCTCTTCAGAATGTCGACACATCACTTGCATACCCAGACATATCCCTAAAAGAGGCTGTCTAAGTTCCTTAATCAATGCATCCATGCCACTGGCACGCAGAAACTTCATGGTGGTTTCCGCCTCACCCACACCTGGAAAGATCACTTTGTCCGCCGCACGCAATTCATCTTTATCCGCCGTTACCACAGCTTCCACGCCCAAACGCTTCAGCGCATAATCCACCGAATAAATATTGCCCGCATTATATTTGATAATCGCTACTTTCATGAATATACCTTAACTAAATATCACTGTTTTATTCTTATATGCCAGTACCTTGCGCTCAATATGCTTCTGCACGGCACGCGAGAGAACGATCTTTTCCAAGTCCTTCCCCTTATTAACAAGATCTTCTACAGTATCTTTATGAGTGATACGAACTACATCTTGTTCAATAATCGGTCCTGCATCCAGTTCTGTTGTTACATAATGACTGGTAGCACCAATGATCTTCACACCACGCTCAAATGCTGCATGATAAGGTTTTGCTCCCACAAATGCAGGAAGGAAAGAGTGATGAATATTGATAATCCGATTGGGATAGGCATCAATCATCCGCTCTGAAATCACCTGCATATAACGCGCCAGTACAATGAAGTTCACCTTATGCTTTGCCAGCAATTCCATTTCTTTTTTCTCCTGTTCTTCTTTAGTCTCCTTTGTAATAGGGAACAGATAGAAAGGTATTCCGAAACGTTCGGCTACATGTTGCAAGTCGGGATGGTTGCTTATAATAAGAGGAATCTCGACATTCCACTCTCCTGCCGTATAGCGTGCCAGCAAATCGAACAGGCAATGTGACATCTTAGATACAAATATTGCCATGCGTGGTTTCGTATCCGAGAAATAGAGACGGAAAAACATTTCATATTTCTGTGCGTACAACGTAGCAAAATAATCTTCAATTTTCTCTTGCGGTATCAGGAAGTTCTTCAATTCCCACTCAATACGCATGAAAAAGATATTCTCCACGTGATCGACATATTGGTCCAGATAGATAATATTTCCCTTGTTTACCGTTATAAAGTCTGTCACTTCTGCCAGAATTCCCGGTTTGTCGGGACAGTGAAGTAACAGTTTGGCCGTTTTCATCATCCTAAATTATCGTTTTTATCGTTTTCAAATTACAATTTTCTCGATTTGAGTTTGCAAAAATAACGATTTATTGTAAAATAACGAAGTTTTCGAGCAAGAAGTTTAAATCAAGCAACAGAAAGCTTCGTTTTCATTACAAAACCATCCCAATCCCCTTTCGCAAAAAGCTCTGCAAGAACTTATTTTTTTTCATATTCCAATGTTCTCAAAATGAGGATATAAAAGGAAAAGTGATAAAATCAAGCAAAAAAATTTCATCGT
>NZ_QRKI01000010.1:0-94441 GCF_003471885.1 Bacteroides sp. AM16-24 | reverse complement strand
AAAAGGAAAAGTGATAAAATCAAGCAAAAAAATTTCATCGTAGCTATTGCAGGTTTCAAAGAAATGCCTACCTTTGCAACCGCAATCGAGAGAGAAAGCAATTAAAGAAATGAAATTATGGTGCGTTAGTTCAGTTGGTTAGAATACATGCCTGTCACGCATGGGGTCACGGGTTCGAGTCCCGTACGCACCGCTTAAAGCTCTGAAATCGAATGATTTCGGAGCTTTTTTCTTTATAAACACGCTGTACTACTCAAAAAGATAAGGCATTTTGCAAGATAGAGAGATTTTACGCAGATCTTAGTATAAAATATACGCTCGCTGCCTTACCAAGTCCACACCAACCCTGTACCAACCCTGTACCACCCCCGTACCTGCTCCGTATCAACTCCCAATAAAGGTACCTTTATACGGACCAGGTACGGAGTTGGTACGGAGCAGATCAGGCCCAGACCCGGTTCAAGTATGTTTTAAATATTATTTCAGAGTTTATTCAGCAAATGTGCCTGTAGACATAAAGATTACCGAATTCATATAATAATCCTCACCCTCTGTCTGTGGTTGTTCAAACAGTTGTTTATAAATAGGCTCCGGCTCAGGTCCGAAAAGTAAATCCGCATCCGGAGTGTAGATACCACAATACCATACAGGAGCCGCTTTCATATTAAAGCGCGGAATGCCTTCTATTACAAATTTATAAAACCCAACCTTTTCACCATCTTTTACGACTCTTGTCAGCCCTCCGTAATTGGTACCCATATTATATCTCAACCCTTTTAAAGAAATATATCCATCTTCAACCAGGCTACCCTCTGCAAATTTCTTCGCTTTACAGGTAAAAGGTATTTCATATTCACCACCTTCGGGAGACAGAATAAAAGGATTAGGGCCATCTACTTTTATAGTGTATTCATACTCTACTTTTACCTTCGATATTACATCTATCAATTTGTAGACAATGCTACTCCCATCAGCAGGAGGATTAACCAAGGTTCTTTTCTCAACCCATAAAGCATACTCATAGCCTTTTTCGTAAACGAAATCAGTAATTCCTTGAAAATCCAGCGTTTTGTAGTCACTTTCACTTTCTTCTTTCACCAGCATACAATCGATAGGAGAATCACTCCCCCAAGGCTGATAAGTACCAGTTTTGTCAGAAATAAACATTTTTACAGTTTCTACCTTGTCTTGCGGTTCATCATCACTACAAGCAACAAAGCCAGTGATTGGCAGGATTAATAGCAATAATCCTAATAAGCGTTTTGTCTTCATTATGTTTCCTTTAAGTCTAATTTTGTAATTATGCAAAGATATACAAAATCTCTTTAAGCCTATTATAAACAAAGCCTTTTATTTCTCTTCTCAAAAGAAGCTTGAATAGAATTTTAAAGGAGATAGGCTATATGAAGATATAAAAGCGTACCTTCGTCAGCAAAATGAGATATCGAAGAATAACAATATTATATGAAAACCATTTAAATCACCAGATATGAAAAAACACTCCATTCTATTCCTTTTAGGATTTATCTTTCCTATTTGCACCCATGCTCAGGACATATCCGGAACATGGAATGGAAAGCTGTCTCTCCCCAACGCTTCCTTGACTATTTGCTTCAACCTGCAACAAACCGAGCAGGGATATACCTCTACTTGTGATAGTCCCGATCAGAATGTAAAAGGCATCCCGACAGGCTCCACACTCTTTCAGGATTCGATTCTGACGATTCAGATTCCTGATATTCGTGCCTCTTACAAAGGAAAGCTGGAGAAAGACGGCAAAATATACGGAGACTTCACACAAGGACTTAGATTCAAACTAAATCTGGAAAAAGGAGAAGCAGCCAAGCCTAAGCGTCCCCAAGAACCACAACCACCTTTCCCCTATAGAGCAGAAGATATTACTTTTGAAAATAAAGAAGCCGGAATCACAATTGCCGGTACTCTGACGCTTCCCGAACAGGGGAAAAAATTCCCGGCAGTAGTATTGGTTACCGGTAGTGGCGCACAGAACAGGAATGAGGAAATAATGGGACATAAGCCATTTCTGGTAATAGCAGACTACCTGACCCGTAACGGTATAGCCGTACTTCGCTGCGACGACAGAGGCGTAGGAGGCTCAACAGGCGTTTTTGCAGAAGCCACCAACGAAGATTATGCCAGCGATGCAGAAGCAGCAATCAATTACCTGAAAGGCAGAAAAGAAATTAATCCCAAACAGATAGGAATCATCGGTCATAGCTGTGGAGGAACCGTGGCTTTTATATTGGGCGCCCGTAGCAAAGATATTGCTTACATCATTTCAATGGCCGGCGCTACCATAAAAGGAGACAGTCTGATGTTGAAACAAGCAGAAGCTATTAGCAAGTCAAATGGTACCTCTGATGCCATGTGGGAGTTAAGTAAACCCACATTACGCACCCGTTATGCTATATTGGCACAGGACAAAAGCACTGAGGAAATCCGGAAAGAACTATATGCCAACATTATCGCAACACTGCCACCCGTACAACTGCAAGACCCAAACATCGCCAAACAAATAGAAGTTGAGATGAACGGAATGCTCTCCCCATGGTATCTTCATTTCATGAAATACGATCCGACCCAAGATTTAAAGAAGATAAAATGTCCGGTACTAGCTGTCAATGGAGATAAAGACATACAGGTAGATGCAGACATGAATCTCAAAGCTGTGGAAGATTGGGTAAAGTCTAACGGGAACAAGAAAGTTACCACTAAGAAATATCCCGGTTTGAACCATTTGTTCCAATCCTGTAAGACTTGTACAATTATGGAATACGGGCAATTAGAAGAAACCATCAGTCCTGAAGTCTTGAAAGATATGACAGAATGGATTCTTCTGAATTGCAGACATTAGAGTTATTTTTCCGCTTGTTTAATTTCGTCAACCAATGTATTAATCTCTTCCAAAGCATACTCATAAGTTTGAGGATCAACTGTTTCACGCAATAAATTAACTGCCCTTCTTGCGTCATCGCACGCTTTTAGGGCAGTTTTCACATCATCTTTATCCATGTAGGCTTCGGACATGGCCAAATACATGATATAATGACTAAAATCATTCTGATAAATTGATATGGCCCATTTAGCAAGCTGTATCACTTTGTCTGGTTGCTCATTCTTGCCAGCCACCGTTATCCAATCATTATACAAGGGATATACTTCCGGATAAAATTGATAACCCAGATACAATCGTCTATTGTCATAGATCTTTTTGACAGCTATGGCATAATCTTCTTCACTTAATAATGCAGTTCATTCTTCTTCTTTCGGAGTTCCATATGAATAACCTAAATATTCTTTCACCGCTTTCCCAAATGACACAGGTACAGATTCCGAATGGTTGACATCAGACATATATTCGAATATAATTTTGAAATTGTCTATTTGAGGAGAATTAGTAATGAGTGAATCCAGTTCCTCCACGCCTTTAAGATAATTCTGCTCCAATTCCCCGGCATCACCATTGGCTATGAAAACAAATTTATGAAGACTATCCGGATTCTTGGTTTTAAAGTCACGAATCAATTGATGTTTCTCATAGATCAAGTTGGGACTAAACAGCATATAGGCATTAAACATGGAATCCCGGTTACACAAAACATGCATACATAAGGAACCTCCCAATGAATGCCCGACACAAACTCTATGGTTATTTAAATTATAGTGAGCTTCGATATATGGAAACAATTCATTAGACATGAAGTCCAGAAACAGATCAGCACGTCCTGTCACTCTATATTCTCCTTTTGCTATAAAATCATCCATTCTGGTATTTTCGGACTCAATGCCTACTACCAAATATGCAGGAACTCCTTTATCAGACTCCATATCTGTTACAAAAGAGATTTGTGATGCCACCAAATTCACAAATGCATTATCCCCATCCAAAACATATACTACATTCAATTTCTTACCTGGTTGCATACCGACTGTATCCGATATTACCAGATTCAAATGACGGGTCTGTCCTAAGACTTCAGACTTTAGAGAGTCCTTAATGAGGGTTTGTTGCGCGTAACTAAATAAATTAGTCATTAAGAGTAGTAATACCAAATAGTAGTTTCTCATAATATCTTGTTTTAAAGGTTACTTAATCAACCTGCTGTCGTTTTCAGGGCTAAATATAGAAACAACAAATGGCTTTTTCAAATTTATTTTATATAAAAAAAGAAAGTTGTTCTCTAAAGTATATAAAAAAGAAAGAGAATTGTCCTCAGGGCAATTCTCCTTCATTAGTTACTTAGATTTTCTTCCCAATGTAGAATGCATAACCATAAAAGTCTTTATACTTATAGTATAATTGTTGCTCATGGCGCTGATTGGCAATCAGTTCTTCAGCAGCTTGGTTACCTTTATATTTTCGTAGGAAGTCCTCTTGGGCTTCAACCTGCGGCATATAGAAATGTTCGATCCAGCAATTTTCCGGTATACAGAAACAGGCTACAGGGATATATCCGGCCTTCTGCATCTGTGCCAGCTTATTGGGAATCGTATTTATTTCAGGATAAGCATCCATCCAGAAATCATCGATCTCAGCCGGACGTTCGTCAGTGAACCATGACACCTCTGATACGGCAATATAACCGCCTTTCTTCAAAACCGGACGCCATAGATTCAACCCATATTCAAAACCAATATTATAGATGGCTCCTTCCGACCAGATAAGATCTAATTCTTCATTCCGGAACGGGAGTTCATCCATTGATCCAATAATACCTTTCACTCTGTCCTGAAGATTAAAGTGCTCGGCATTACTATTGAATTGGTTGATAAAATCAGGAAACAAATCAATGCCTGTAATTTGTCCCGGAGTATGTTGCGCCAGCGTAATCGTCTGGCCACCTGTGCCACAACCCAGATCAGCAATCAGAGATTTATCCGTAAGCCCCTCAACAAAGCTAAGAGCCTTGATTGTTGTTTCAGCACTTCCCGGCCCTTGACGTTCTACACTTGAAAAGTATTCGCAGATTAAACTAAAATCGAATTCGTGAATAGATTTATTTTCGTTACTCATGATGTTTAAATTTTATTGTTGATATATAGGTATAAAAATAACTCCTGCAAGAATATGCACGAGTTGAACTAAAGGATAACCGAGAGCATAATGCCCACAGTTATTTAATTACCGAATCCTTCTTAACTTTAAACATCCAACATTTTTTTATATCGCCACAAAGATAGGCAGACTTTTTATTCCTCCAAATTATCAGAAGAGAAAAAAGAACACCACCCTTGTGACATGTTCCTTTCGCCATAACTATAATTTAAGTTGTTATTATGTTTTCCTTATTTTCTGACACTCAGAACAATAGTAAACCGATCCTCCAAGATAGGCTTCTTTGACAATTACGCTGCCACAACGCGGACAAGGATTCTTCCATGTTTTGGAAGAAAGAATCGTTTTATACCCTCCCTCATTTCCATAAAGATCCGTCTGGGTATCACGGCCTCTTCCGGAAGTCATAGCCATTAAGGTATCCTTCAGAGATTTAAAAAGTACCCCTTTCTGTCCATCCGACAGGTCAAACACTTTCTGTTTCGGGTGAATCCCGGCATTGAACAGAATATCCTGCGTTACCCCATTTCCTACGCCCGGAATACGTTGTTCGGTAGCCAGCAGAGCTTTAGCCGTCAATGTCTTTTTGGCGGAAGCAAATAATTTCCCAAATTCCGCTTCCGTATAAGCATCACTCAGCGGGGAAATACTTTCACGGCTTATCGTATAATATTTATTGTCGATAACAGCATCGGGATAGGCACTGATAAAGCCATACATAGCAACCGTAAATACAAGGAACGATTCATCTTTAAAGGTCAGCAGCAATTGGTAATTGGCAGGAACTTTATCACCCGGATTATAGTAACGTGCGCTCACCCCGTCACCAATATTCATTATCACATTGCCCGACAGGTAGAAATCGACAAACATTCCATACCCTTTAGACGACAAAATCGTCTTTCCGACGAGCAACTTTCCATACTCCAGTGGATCGCCACTATAGAACGTGAACTTATGAGGCTTGGTAGCATTGAACACTTGCGTAATCGTTTTACCACTTAAAACATCATTGGCTTGCTTACTCAGTGTAAGTACTTCTGGCAATTCTAACATACTTATATCATTTAATTATTTATCAATAGGAATATAAATCCCCGTCAGCAATCCTTCAACCGACGTTTCATCTGGCGCATTGAGATACAGCGACAGTACTGTTTATCCACTGTTTGATCCATGGCACAAATATACGATGCATATTCCAAATATGACTATCCCCAATAGGTATCTTTAATCATTTTCTTTCTGACTGTAATTTAGACGCGTATTGACTTGGAGAAATTTTATATTCAGCTACGAAGCATTTAGAGAAATAAGACGGATTAGAATATCCGACCATATACATGACTTCTGATACGGAAAATCTATGTTGCGATAGTAACACGGCTGCTTTCTTCATCCTTATCCGGCGAATGAGATCTACAGGAGTCACTCCTGCCAACTGCTTAACCTTCCGATATAGTTGTTTGTTATCCATCCCCACTAACTGGCAAAGCATAGAAACATTGAATTCAGTGTTTTCCATATTCTCTTCCATTATGGAAACAAGCTCGGTTATAAAAGCCTCCCCTGTATCCGTTTCTTTCTCTTTTATCTGAGAATGTACAGTTGTTTCAACGCATAATTTCTTCTCTATTTCACGCCGGGTTTGAAGTAATTGTTCTAACCTCGACCTTAGTTTATCGACGTCAAATGGCTTAGACATAAACACATCCACACCTGCCTTCATACTTTTAAGTTCCGTCTCCTTATCATCTCTCGCTGTTAACATAATAATAGGCACTAAGGCCGTTTGTGACATCTTCCGTATCTCCCTACAAAACTCAATACCATCCATTTCCGGCATAATCTGGTCTGCAAGAATAATGTCCGGATAGTGTTCAGAGGCAATAGTTATCCCATCTTTACCATTTAAGGCATGAAGACAACAGTATTCTTCAGAAAAAGCCTCCGCCAGATAAGTTGCCATTTCAACATTATCATCAACAATCAATAATACAGGTTTCCCTGCAAGCGGAGTTAATTGTGAGTCCGCCTGAGAGTGATTTTGCATGGAAACCACACAATTATCACCGGATAAAGGCAAAGTGATGGTGACCAAAGTTCCACAATCATCACCGGCACTATGAATACTAACATGTCCGCCATGCAATTCTATAAACTTCCGAACTATATACAGACCAATGCCACTTCCATCTTTACGCCTCTCTTTGTTTTTACTCTGAAAGTACCGGATAAACACATAAGGAAGATCTTCACGCCTTATGCCGCTACCGGTATCCGAGATTTGTATAGCTACCGTTTGTTCTTCCTGAATTATGGAGACCTCAATTTGTCCTCCTTCATCAGGAATGAATTTAATAGCATTAGTGATTATATTCGAGATTACAGATTCCATCTTTACTATATCCAAATTCATCCACATCTGTTCACCATTGGACACAAAGGCCGACCGGATATTTTTATCTGCAAAGATTGTAGAAAAAGCATCCAGAATATTCCTTATAAAAGAACATAATTCAATATTAGATCGGATCAAAGTATCCTCACTCGTATAATCTATCTGCTTGAAATCAAGCACTTCATGAATCAGCAAATTTAATTTCAGTGCATGTTTATATATAAACTCCAGTCGGCTTTTATGTTCCGGCTTCTTAGTTTCTTTAATCAACGTGCTTAAAGGAGCTATGATCAGGCTTAAAGGAGCCTTGATCTCATGTGAAATATGAATGAAGAAGTCTAATTTCAGATTTGAAAGCTCCAACGTCTTTTCTTTCTCTTTACGCTCATATTTCAATCTAAGATTCCTTCGGATATATTTTATAATAACAAAAACGATCACTGCCAATGCAAGTGCATATATAACATAGGCTATTACTGAAGCATACCATGGCGGAAGAATGGTAAAACCAAACTCTGTAACCGGGGATAGTTGAGGATCATCGGAGTTCCCATTCCGCATGAACAACCTATACCTGCCGGAATGTAAATTGGCAAAAGAAATACGATTCTGTCCCGGTTCTAATTTACTCCATTGTTTACTGTTTCCCAAACGATAATAAAATTCAGATTCTGAAGAATAAGCTAATGTGGAAAACTCAAATGTCAGATTCTTTTCCGTATGTGGCAATTCTATCTTATTCTGATATCGGATACTACTCCCTGCATAATCCACCATAGGCAATAGTTGCCTATCATTGCTCCGGACAGCTGTTACAATAACCGGGACAGCTCCCTTTTCACTCTTTATGGCATGAGTGGATACATAAGATATTCCATCATATCCTCCCCACAAGATGACATCATGTTGCCTGTCATAGAATCCGGCTTGGTAATATCTTCCTGAAAATGCCATACCGGTTCTCTGCGATGAGACAATATCCCATGCCATGACTCCTTCCGTACACGAAACCCAAATATTGGTATTTTCCAACACAAATGAGTGTACCTGACTTCCCCTGGATAATTCACCTATTTTCTCACTGGTATAAGTCAGGACATTAAGTTTATAAATCTCGTTGTTTGATGAATACCAGATAGATTGAATTCCATCATAAATCATCCGATTCGGATAAACGTCTAATATATGTATTTTACGGGCTTTGCAGTCTATCCGGGCTAAACCTTTTTGAGTATTGACCCAGATGAAACCATATTTATCAGTTTCTATCTGATAAGCAATTTCACTTACCTTGGTTGAAATCAATGAATCAGACAAGTTCCATTCCGCCCGAAACAAAACTCGATCATCGTGTGCAAGCAATTCCCGCTTGTTAACGATAAATATTCCGCCCAGATAAGTCGCAATCCATAGGCTGCCATATTCATCCTCATAAACATCATACGCCCAATTTGCTTTCTTCCGATTCAGCCTGTCTACTATGTTATAATGTACAAACTTCTCCCTCTCCCTATCATATCTTGCCACTCCGGCATCCGTAGCAATCCATACAATATGATCACGATCTTCATATATACATCTGATTTTGTTATGCCGAAGCAAGTTCTTCGGATTCTCAATATTAAAGCATTTCACTTTACCATTCTTGTCAAACAGTAAAAGTCCGTTTGTTCCTCCTAACCAATACCCTCCTTTGCTATCCTTGTATATATGGGTAAAATCATTACCATTCCTCTCATCCGTCAATTCAGAAATATGAATAAACTGAAAAGCAGAATCATCAACAATCAACGATATACCATAGTCAGTCCCTAACCAAACATTATTATTTCTGTCAATATAGCTACAAGAGATTACATTATTACACAAGGACTGCTCGTTTCGCAAATCATGAAGTATATGATTCACTTTTCCAAAACTTCGGCTATAAATATACAGGCCATTATCCGTACCTATCACAATGTTATTCTTGTTATCAAAAGCCAATGTTTTAAAAGTATTTGATGGTAATGCAAGAGACGGTTCTACACGAGAGTCATTAAGGCAATACCTGAGTAGATATCCTTCTGTCCCAATCCATAGGCAATTCTGTTGTTCATCCCACAGCAATGAATTCACCATTAACTTCCGGAACTTTTCAGGCAATATGACTGTCTCTCTTACTTGTTTTACCGGGTCATAGCAGCTTAATCCATCATAAGAACCTATATAAAGCCTACCATCGGCCGGTTCAAATGAATAAACGATTGATTTACTTTTTCCGGGATCTAATGGCAAATGTACTATGAATTCATCCTGAAAATCATAGTACAGTAATCCTTCATCATTAGTTCCTATCCAAAGTTTATTATCCCAAACAGCCAAAGAGCGGACAGACTTGACCATTTGAGTTACCGGATACAGATTCTCAAACTGTTCAGTAAACAGATTAAGAAATCGCAGTCCCTTGTTAGTCCCGATACAAAGGTATTCTTTACTTACTTGTACAATCGCAGTGATATTGGCATACTCTATATCGGTTTCTCTTGCCAATTTATAAATCTGATATCCATTATAAGAGAATAGACCGCTTTGAGTACCGACCCACACCAATCCTGTATCATCTTGAAAGACTACATTTACAACATTAGACTCTATTGGGAAATATATATTCTTAAAACTTTTATACCGATAATTATACGGAAAAGCAGAAGACAGAATATCAGAGCTATACGCCTGCATACCCCAAACTAAAATATAAACCAAAAGAAGTGTTTGCTTGCTAAGAATAATATTCTTTATAATCAGAAATCCTTTCATATATAAGGCCTATTCAGGCATTGATTAAAGCGAAGGTAATAATTTAATTCAATAAAGAGGTATACTGAGAGCATTAAAACAAAAAAATGGAGCAAACTATTCAGCCATAGGCTGTCCGTTTGCTCCATCCCCATCAATTAGATTATTTTTTTGGACCGGAATAATTATTATACCAGTCTGTATATTTAGTACCCTTTGACTCTGCCCATTTCGAGAAATCAAGATATTCACTGTCAATACGGTGAGATTCTGTCACCGGCTTGAAGCCCAATACAGGAATATCAATGGCAAACGGATATTCCCCTTCACGATCAATGTAATAAGCATCCTGATTAGTGCCGATAAGTGACTGATTCGCTAAGGATGTAGCTTTAGACTTAGGCAAATGCACCTCTGTCCTATCCTTTTGTCCCTCAGCATATTTCACAATGATATATGGATTATACCCCTTCAAATCATCTTTCTTAAATGAAGCGTTAAATTCCCTGGTTATTGTATACGTCTTGCCGATACTTCCCTTAGCATTAGGAGTCACTATAATGGACGACGTTTCACTTTCTACTTTTACACCCGTTGAGTTCGAGGTCACTTTACCAAATTGTCCGGGATCTATCTGATAAGCGAACGCATTTGAGAATGTAGCGCCATCGTGTACCGGAGTAAATATATCAGTTATCTTCGTTACCATGTTCTTGGTATTAAAAGTAACTTCACGCCTGTATTCTACTATTACATCATTCATGTCATAATCACCGCCCGAAGGCCAGATATCCTCAAAGGCTAATGTACCTTTCAGAGGTTCCACCGGATCCGGTTCCGGATCGTCTTTACCGTCATCAGGTTTAATAATAGGTCTATCGGGATCATCAATACTTCCTTCCGGAGTGGCGTCTACATAGAATAAGAGGTCACAGTAACTTTGATTCGCCCCATCTTCAACACCTATAATCGTTTTTCCGCTCTTCTCATCTTTCACAGAAACGAATCCATTCAAATTCCCAAAAGCCTCATTAGAAGTACGAAGTTCTTTTGTCCTAATTTCATTCTCTTTAACATCATAATCATGGTAGTACCCATTGAATCCATCAGCATATATAAACCAGCCTACCGTATACCCTGCCGGAAATTTCTCACTTGCTTTACCATCTTCATCAAAATAAAGCAAACGTGCTTTGTTTCCACACTTCAAGATTGGTAAATACTTGCCCTCATACGCAAATAATTTAACATTTGGGAATACAATATATTTATCAACAGAAGATATCATCTGAGGTTCCTCATCTGTCTTATAATAATAATATCCGAATGTATTATCATAAGATGCATCACGTTTAAGGAATATAACATCCAACATCGTTTCTACTGTTATCTTTATATTGGTAACCCTGGGTCCTTTATATAGATATGAATTATTTACTCCCGACATTCCATTAGGATTAAAAAATTTCATCAAGCGTTCTGCTACTTCTAAGGGAGTCTCGTCACCAATCTTATCAACCGACTTCAGATATGTACCATCAAGAGAGCCTGCCTCTCCCCACTTACACAACGAATAGAGATGATTCCGCCCATTAATAGTATATGGAACCTGACCATTGAAAAGATAAGAACGAGTAGAAGACTTCTGTTTTTTTACACTCATGTCAAAGTTTACAGCATTATTCTCTACATTCAGTTGCACGCATCTGGGTAATCCCCATGCCGCAGTATACAAATATACTGTTTTCACGGAAGTAGGTATATGCATCTCTCCTTCATACTTTCCATTATTGTCCGTATAAGTTTTGAATATAGCCTCTACTCCTTCCTTTTTCACCGGTGTACCTTCCACTGTTTCCATCGGGTCTTCGTCATATACCTCTACAAGAGCAGTAAAACCCGGAACGTCATAGTTCACCAGAAGTTTTACATCACCACGTGTTTCAAAACCGAAATATTCATCAGGATCAGGTAAAGGCTGTTTTCCTGCATCCGGATTATACACGTCTTTTTCCATGCATCCTGTCACCAAGCTGCCGAATACGATTGTGACAGCCACAATCATAATACCTTTTAAGTACTTTTGTCTCATAAATACATTCTTAAGATTACATAGTCAACACAAATTATGTGCAAAATTAGGCTATATCAACCAAGACAATAGCCACAAAATGGACAAAGAGTAACACAAAAAAGACAAGTTTAGCATTAGGAAGATAAAGCCATCTGATTATTAGTCAACTACAAAACTTTCCGACTTAAAGTTACTATAAAATCTACCGGAAATTGCCGTAAATTTCAGGACACAATAGTCGGGATCGGTCACGCCTTCCGGATAATACATCGTATCTCCTTCCTGCCATATCATCTCCTTGCTGGCATCATCCGTCAGCACTTCCATTGTGCCGCGCAACATCACTCCCCTAAAGAACCTTGTATCACAAAAGTAAATACTTGCATGATTGTTCTTTCGATATTGCGCAACACGCATTGATGAAGTATTTGTGGTCAGATAGATAACTTTTATTCCTTCCCTTTTCCTGGGCTGCAGCATAGCTTTGATATTCGGAAAACCTTCGGCATCTATCGAACCGATAAAGACCGTTTTCAATTTATCAATCATATTCCCTACTGTTTTTTCTACATCTCTCATAATTCAATTATTTTATTGGGTTATTGAATGAGGCAAAGATAGGGGCATAACGGAAAAGTAGTATAACAAAAAACAAGGAAGAAATAACACTTTTCACGGTTTATATATACTCCGATAAGCCAAAGGAGTTTCACCCGTAGATTGGCGAAAACAGCGTACAAAATAGGAGACAGTAGAGAAATGAAGTTCAAATGCAATTTCCGAGATAGGAAAATCCGTATAAACAAGTAGTCTTTTAGCTTCTTCCATAACCTTATTCTGAATGTATTGTTTCGCGCTAATCCCCAGAGCCGAACTTACAATCTCATTCAAATAATTGGGAGTGATACACAGTTTGTCCGCATAGTAACGGACAGAGTGATGTTCCCTCAAGTCGGTCCCTACCCATTCCATAAACTTGCTTAGATGGGTACTATTTGCCTCTTTATGGATACTGCCGTCAGACAACATCTTTTGATATGCCCGGTCCAGAAGCATGAGAGCTTCATAAAGCAATGCCCTCAATACATGTACGTCGTTTTGTTTATACGAATCGATCTCTGTCTTAATATCACTCAACAATTGAAGCATACGTACATAAAGCTCATTCGACAAATGCAGTCCGACAGATTTACTCCCCACGTTGAAAAAAGAAAGATGCTGCACAAACAACGGATCTTTAAAGAAGGAAGACAGAAACTCATCTTCGAAGATCAAAGCATAGCCATTTACAATGTGGCCGGTATCCCAATTCCGTATCTCTCCGGGCTTGGAAAACAAGACATCACAGGGAACTGCCTTATGCGTTTGATTATCGATAGAAAAGTTTCCTTCTCCCTCTGTAACGAAAGTAATATCATAGTAAGTCAATGTGTGCACAGTACCCTTAGTCAAGAACCTTTTTACGTACTTCAGTTCTACGACATCCACTAAAAGTTCGCTTCCGTACTTAGTCTTATAGAAAGTATACCGGGGAATTGAGTTTTTCATTGAAAGTCTTCTTACTTTTAGGATTACATTACTGCATACAAATATATTGAATCTTATGGAAAAAACACTTATTCAGATAGTTGAATTGCACTGTACCAAAATTACACTGCCGGGAAAACATCTTGAAACATTCTTTCTCTTTCTAATAAGTGATGTCCAGCTTTGGATCACCACGTTGTATTCTTTTGTAGAATTAAGGAATTGTTCCAGCCATTATATATTGTACACTTATTTGACGGACAAAGGTAGAAATAAAAACATTTTGAATAACAAATAATCATCATAACAATATGTTTGCAAGCTTGTCATTCGCTATTTCCAATAAAAAGCAGTACTTTTGCCCTTATTATTATATAGATTTACAATTTGAATGACAGCAAAAAAGACAGCCATACAAAGTATTAAGCTCGTTGACTTTCCTGAGGAAATTGACGAACAAAACGGCATTAAAGTGTACGGTGAAACCAGTTGGGAAAATCAATTAGCCGTACTTAGCCATTATTTACATAATAATGGTCGTATTGGAGATGAGGAATACAAAGAAGAAGTAATATATACCATACGTGAATTTTTAGAGAAAAAAAAAGAAAACAAAAATGAAGAAATAACGGATGAATATGTAACTAAGGTTGCAGAGAATCCAACCGAATACAATCTGTTTTCCGATTTCTTCAACGTGCCATTTCTCGATCCCCAAGAACCAAAGTTCACCTTTATAGACTTATTTGCAGGAATGGGCGGTTTTCGTCTGGCCATGCAAGCACAAGGGGGTAAATGCGTTTTCTCTTCAGAATGGAACAAGTATGCGCAAAAGACTTATTTGGCGAATTTTGGAGAAATGCCTTTTGGCGATATAACAAAGAATGTAACCAAGAGTTACATACCTGAGAAATTTGATGTTCTTTGTGCCGGTTTCCCCTGTCAGCCATTTTCTATTGCAGGAGTTTCCAAAAAGAAAAGTCTCGGACGGGAAACAGGCTTTAAAGACAAAACACAAGGCACACTATTCTTTGATGTGGCAGACATCATCAGCCGTCATCGTCCCAAAGCTTTTTTTCTGGAAAATGTAAAGAATCTAATGTCGCATGACAAAGGTAACACATTCAAGGTTATAAAAGGCACATTAGAAGAGCTTCGTTACTCGCTGCATTACCTTGTGATGGATGGTCAAAGTTACGTTCCTCAACATCGAGAACGTATTATGATAGTAGGTTTTGATTGCGACATCTTTCATGGCGAAGAGCAATTCGTATTCCCTGAACAAAAGCAAAAAACAAAATCCATTAAAGACATATTAGATCCGAATATTGAGGAAAAATACACTTTAAGTGATAAACTATGGAACTATCTGCAAAACTATGCAGAAAAGCACCGCGCCAAAGGTAATGGATTCGGTTTTGGGCTCGTGAGTCTCGACGGAATATCTCGCACATTGAGTGCTCGCTATTATAAAGATGGCTCGGAAATACTCATTCCGCAAAGTGACGGAAAGAATCCCCGTAGGCTGTCTCCCCGCGAATGCGCCCGTTTAATGGGGTATCCCGATGAATACCGTCTTAATCAGGTTTCTGATGTACAAGCCTACCGACAATGTGGAAATTCAGTTGTAGTACCTCTTATTACGGCCGTTTCTGAGCAGTTAATAAAGACAATGTTAGCCAATTGATTTGTCATGAGTGAAATATTGAATAGTGCAATATCCAAAGCGCAAAATGCAAAACATGCATTTTGCCGTTTTATCACCGCCAATGACACGGGCAAGAACGGTTCACACCAAGCGGGATTTTATATACCTAAATGTGCTGCACCACTTTTGTTTGATACCCCGGGAAAAAAAGGCGAAAACAAGGATAAATTAGTAAAAGTGAAATGGCAAGATGATTTTGTTACAGAAAGCCGCTTCATCTATTATGGACAAGGGACACGGAACGAATACAGAATAACTCGCTTTGGCAAGAATTTTCCATTTTTTGAGGAAGACAACGTCGGCGACTTGCTTATCATAACACAACAAAGTGAAGACTATTATCATGGTTTTATCTTGCAAACGGACCAAGACATTGATGATTTCTTTGCTTATTTCAACCTCTCATCAGAAATGACCAATCAACTGATTGATGTCAAACAAGCCAATACACCGGAAAAACAATTGGAAACAGGTATTCAAGAACTTGTTACTTTATACACAGATTTTCCAGAAACCAAGCAAATGGCCAAATTTGCCAGAGAAATATATAACAAGGTCCACAAAATTACAGATACTGAAGTATGCGAGAATCCTGACTTACAATTGCTAAAATGGATTGATACAGAATATAGTTTGTTTCGTGGCTTTGAGGAAAAAGTTTATGCCCCCATTTATAGTATTCCTTTTCCCAACTGTCAGGAATTGGTCAAATTTTCCAATATCATTCTAAACCGTCGCAAATCCCGTGCTGGCAAGTCCTTGGAACATCATCTTGCCACTATATTCACGGCTGCACAGTTGGATTTTGAAGAGCAAGCAGTTACGGAAGATAATAAAAAACCAGATTTTTTGTTCCCCAACGGGGAAGCTTACCACAATTTGCTATTCCCTTCAGAGAATTTGGTATTTCTCGGCGCGAAGACAACCTGTAAAGACCGCTGGAGACAAGTGCTAAATGAAGCCAATCGCATTGAAACTAAATATCTGTTTACTTTGCAGCAAGGAATTTCTAAAAATCAACTGCGAGAAATGAAACACGAACACCTTAAACTCGTTGTCCCAGCGTCGTACCGTACTTCGTTCGATAAAGAATTTCAACCGGAAATAGAGACATTGGCTTCTTTCATGGAAATGGTTAAGGTAAAACAAAGCGACAAGCCTATTTATTCCGTATAGATTATCACTCACCATACTCCACCCCGTCCTCGGCCACCATACCGGGGACGTCTTCATTTCCTTCGATAGCATAAAGTTTGATAGGTTTCTGCCTGAAACGTTCTAAATAGGAATGATTGATATGGTATTCAATCTCCAGTAATGTTTGTAGTCTCACCGCAGGCTTCAATTGACACTCCCATACGGTCATTACCGACCAGCCCATTTTCCGCAACATCTTTTTGTTTTTCGTATCGCGCCACTTATTCCTTTCAATCTTATCCACCCAAAACTTTTGATTGGTCTTTGGCATAGTGCCATCCACCTCATGTCCGTGCCAAAAACACCCATGAATAAAAATCACGATACCATACTTACGCAGCACAATATCAGGAGTTCCCGGTAGTCCTTTCACATTCTTGCGATAGCGGTATCCACGGGAAAACAAGTAACGGCGCACGATCCACTCCGGCTTCGTGTCCTTGCTGCGTATCCTAGACATGACAGCGGAACGTTTCTTCTTACTCCAAATATCCATGCACAAATTGTTTCTGATTACAAAAATAGGAATAAAAACCAGAGAGTATTCTTTCAAAAGGAAAAATCATTCGCAAATCGGTCTTCTCTCCCCTATAAACATAAATAATCTTCCTTCAAATCTTTCTCTCCATAAGGAATCATACAAAAAACTTAGTTTCCAATATAATTCCGACACGGAAATATCAAGATTAAAAGATTATTCCTATATTCGCTTCCGAAATATGCCAGATACCAATAGAAGTACAGACGGAAATACAGGCCGTTCCGATAACGGTGAAACTCCTGCCTCAGCATTCTGGTAATACTTTTTATTACAGATTTGAATCTGTATTTTTATAAATAAACAAAGACAAATATATTAGTATGAAATTACCAGACCCTCAATCTTCACCGTTCAGTGCACTGATAAGTGACATTGAAAAAGGATTGATAAAGATTCCCCAGTTCCAAAGAGATTTCGTATGGGACTTGACAAAATCGGCAAATCTAATGGACAGCATCGTGAAAGGTTATCCCATCGGCACTTTCATTTTTTGGAAAACAAAGGAACGCTTGCGCAGTATACGAAACATCGGAGGCGTAGAACTGCCTGAACCCATTGCCGGAGATTTTGTATACTTTGTTTTAGATGGTCAATAGCGATTAACTAGCTTGTTTGCAAGCCTTAAAGGTATCACTATTCAAAGAGAAAACGGCAATGAAGACGACTATTCCAAAATGTATTTAGACTTGGAAGCTTCTGAAGACGAGCAAATTGTGATTTTAGACATCGAAAATAGAAATAGTAAATCGTACATAAGATTGACCGATTTGTTATATGGAGGACTAACTTTATTGGCAAGCTATCCGGTGGAATACCATTCCAAAATCGATGAATACAGAAAAAGAATAGAAAGTTACTTGTTCTCCGTCATATCATTGAAAGAAGCAACTCTTGATGTGGCAACGGAAGTCTTCACCCGTATCAATGTCGGGGGAAAACCATTGACACTATTTGAAATAATGGTTGCCAAAACTTTTGATGCAGAAAGAAAATTCGATTTATCTGAAAAATTTCAAGAATTGATAGAAAGGCTTCGTCCGTTGAACTACGAAACAGTCTCAGATGCAACAGTCCTACAATGCATCTCTATTTTCATCAAGAAAGATTGTACAAGAAAAGAAATTCTTAAACTGAATAAATCAGAATTTATCGACGCTTGGGAAAAAGGCATTGGCGCCATTGAAGCGGCTATAGAATATTTTATCAGTTATTACAGAATACCAGTGAGCCAGCTATTGCCCTATAATGCCTTAATCGTTCCGTTTGCTTATTTCTTTTATCACAATACGGATAAGCCGACAGGAGCAAAGCAAAAGTATCTACAAGACTATTTTTGGCGATGCGCATTGTCTGGACGTTTTTCTTCTTCTGTAGAAACGAAACTGGGACAGGACGTCAAACGAATTGATGCCATCCTGAACGAAGAATTACCGAAATATGACTGGACTATTGACATCTCAGAAGAAGGAATCATAAATCATGGATGGTTCAGCGCAGGAAGAAGTTACATAAAAGCAATTTTGTGCATCTACGCCTATCAACAACCTAAATCATTCAATGACGGCTCACTTGTCAACATCAGCAATTATTGGCTAAAGCAAGCTAACAGCAAGAATTACCATCATTTCTTTCCCAAAGCATATTTAGCCAAACAGAACACAGATTTCTTCCACGTCAACCATATTGCCAATATAACCATTGTGGATGACTTCTTAAACAAGCGTGAAATCGGAGCCAAATCACCAGCTGTCTATATGAGAAAATTCATAAAGCAAAACGAGGATATCGAAACTACAATGAAATCCCACTTGATTAACGATCTCGAAGCCTTTGGAATATTGGAGAATGACTACGACAGATTTTTCGAGAAACGTATCATAGCCATTCACAAGGAATTGAAGAAAAGAATTATTCTTCAAGATAGTGATGAGGTTACCAACGTTTCATTACCCTCAAATGAAGATACGGTAGAATAAGGGGATAATATTTAGAGTATACAGGCTGTTTCAAATAGAAATGAAACAGCCTTCTTTACCTTTTCTATAAGTTTTTATTTACAAACTTTGTATTTTTTTGAACCCATTAAATATATACATTACACATATCCTATACAAAATAGCTTCGTCATAATCTCACCAAATGATACACCGTCCCCCTATTTGACTTTTTACAAGGAATATCCAATTTCTTCAGCGAACGGCCGAAGTGCCCTATTTTGCTGACCGACAGTTTATCGCGGGTTTTCTGCTGTAGATAATTGAATATCTCCATTGCGGTCAGCCATTCCCCTTCCCGTTCTTCTTCCGCCACCCGGAAATAGCAGTGGAAAAGCTGTTCGAGCGGACTGATCTGTTCAAAATCCCGGTTGGTTTCTTTCAGGATAGCTTCGTCCTCATCATTCAACCAGTAGCGCTCACCTTTATAAATGGCATCCATGGCTTGAGCATACAATTGCTTGTAGTTGATGGTGACATTCGTATCAATAGGTGCAGTCACTTCGATACAGATAAAACGGCGGCTACCACTGGGATCGGTAAGCAGTTCCATCTGATTACTGGTACCGATAAACGAAGCATAACGGCGCACCTCCTGAATGGTAGAACCGTAGGGTTTCCGCAAATTTGCCACAGGTTTCTGCAAAAGATGTTTCAGAAAGCCCTGCTGATTGGAGCTAATCTGATCAAACTCATCCAGGTTCACCAACAGAAAACGTCCCAGATAACGCTCCGCATCCTGTTTGCTCTTAAAATCAAGACTATCCGTATATCCGAAACGCAGTTCAGGTGGCAAAATAATGCGACAATAGGTAGATTTACGATACCCCTGCGCACCGACCAATAATGGCGACGTACTGTTTCCGTGCTGGCGATCGAGCCCACGCCAATGTGCCACCATACTGAGAAACCAGCGGTAGAACAGCTCCCTCCAATACGGATTATTGCACGGCACAAGATCGGCAAGCGCCCGAATGCGGTCTTTTCCGTCCCAATGCCCCACATTACAAAGGTATTCTTCAACAGGATTGTACAAAGACACATACTCTGATGTCAAATAACGCTCCACGTCACGGTCCCAGGCACGAATCCCCTCTTTCAGGGCATTAATCGCCACCGTATTGCGTACCCTCCGATCCACCGGTCTGAAATAGAAATGAATGGAATCACGCTGACGATATTCCAAATCGTTCAACACCGTGTTATAACGAAACTCATAGCGCCGTTCCATAAACTCTTCCAGACGCAGAGCGGTATCCTGCTCCGGAGTCAAAATAGTTTTAGAGCCAAAGCCCTTAGACTCTTGGTAAATATTATGAACCATGGTACGTACCGTTTGCTCCTCTGCCTGTGCATAATAATGAATGATCGTCTGCCTCACAACTTCCTCTTCCGGTATGCCCGCCTTATAGCAATACTCCGCAAGGCGGACAAGCAACGGTTGGAGATTATCTCCCCGTCGCCAGTTCTCCATATCCCGGAGCGCCTTATCGAGGGCAGTTTCAAAAAGCATGGTGAAGGTCTGCAACGTTTCAAACCCAGGTTCCAGCCTCAGCAACGGATTTTTCTCAGCCAACTGCCGTTGCCGGAAGGTCTGTTCGCCGGGCATGGAGAATGGCTGTTCCAGACAGAAAGGTACCGCATGAGGATTGTATCCGGGATGTTCATCAAGCGTCATCCGGCAGCTTTGCATCAGTGAAGGCTCTTTCAAGGCAATGGGAAACGGGAACAACGGCTGATAACAACTCACCGCCAAGCGATAGGCATGGGCATGAAACAATGCGGCTTCCTGTTCACGCTTCGGTAAGCTTCCATCCGGTAAGGCGAAACATACCCATATCTTCACACTCCTTCCACTGGAACCGCAAAAAGCAGCAAACGTTTGAGGAAGCAGCATCGCCTGACGTTTCACCAGTTCAGCTTCCGCCAATCCAGCTAGCTTCTTCACTTCAAGCTGAACCAGACCATTGTATTGTTTCATTCTTCGCCCTCTGTCTTTAGTGCGGGCATACTCCACGGCAGGATAGATACGTGGAAGTTTGTCAATATAGGCAAATGTGGAACCAGTACCTTCCAACTGAGGCATAACAGTTCGTAACCCGGTTACGTACCCATCTCTGGTTTCCGTTTTCATCTTCTCCATCAGCACATCGGCATCATAAATGGTCATCATCTCTCTGCCTGTATCTTTGTCATGTCTTATTGAAGTGATTTTCATATCATTATCTGTTATGAATTTTATTTATATAGTATAATTCCTTTAAGGAGTTACAAAGATACTGTTCCTAAAAGCGAAAGTCAAGTATTTGAGCATATTATTCTGCATTTATTTCAAAAAAGTTCAGCCCATCCATTTGACAGCAAAAGCTTCAATAATAATTGAGAAATAAACAGGGAATCACTTGACTTTGCCCTGCTTATTTTGTATCTTTGTAGTAAGTCCTATTGGGTGTTAACCTTGGTTAACAGGCTTGTCAACCTTGGCTAACAAGCCGATCAACCAACGTTGACAGACCTGTTAACCAAGGTTGACATCCAATCATACCTAAGAGTAAACGGGATGTTCCTTAGGAGGAAACAGAATAGTCCCTAATGTAAAACAAATTAATACCTTATAATTAAAACAAGCAACTATGGCAATCTTATTTGAATGGTACGAAAACCCGGTGGCTCCCAACCAGCCACAAGAAGAAACAAAACTTCATGCACGCATCACCCTGAATGGAAAAACAGGAACTGACCGATTGCGACGCAAAATCCAGGAACGTTGTTCACTGACGGAAACAGATGTATCCGCCGTGCTCGACGCTCTGTCTCATGCGATGGGTGAAGAACTGGCAGAAGGTAGGCAGGTACATCTGGATGGTATCGGTTACTTCCACCCTACACTGACCTGCACGGAAGAAATAAAAGAAGATACAAAACGGAAGAATACGAAAGTAAGGCTGAAAGGCATCAAATTTCGGGCCGATCAGGATCTGAGGAGTGAAATCGGAAATGTGAAACTGAAGAATATAAAACACAATGGACACTCCAACAAATTATCGGACGAAGAAATAGACCGCCGACTGACCATCTACTTCAGTCAACACCACATGATGACAAGAAGTGACTTTCAAAGGATATGCGGCATGATGAAATCGACTGCAATGGGGCATATCCGCCGTTTACGCGGGGAAGGAAAGCTAAAAAACATCGGATTACAGACTCATCCAATATATGCGCCAAACGTGGGATATTACGGTATAACAGAAGAAGTTACAATGTAAAACTGCAAAAATCAGGCGTGAGAGTAAACCACTTACTCTCACGCTGTTTCCTACTCTCACTCACACTTAACATTCTAATTATAAACTATTTATTCCTAAAGTGAGAGTAGTGAGAGTAAATTGATACTAACTTTTAATTGTAACTTAAGCAATCAGTAAATTATTGTTAATTCCCCTTTCATACATCGAACCATGTTTCAAAGATTATGTTGTTACAAATGAACAGCAACCTTAATTATGAATTTAAAACAATGAGTTATGAAGAAGAGAATTAAATTTTTAAAGAAAGAATTGCTACTACGCTAATAAACGGGATTCGCGAAAAGCAAACAATAAATATGCAACCTAACCCTCCCGCTTTATTCCTGAAAAGAGCAAACAAATAAACTACTTCAGGGCATATAATATTTTTATTGTATCAACCATTAATGCATTTTAATTATGAAAAAATCAATTATTTTATCAGCATTTGTTTTGGCAGCATTTGTTTTGGCAGCATTGACTGCAAGTGCCCAGACTACCGTACAAGGCAGCAAATTTACAGACAATTGGTCTGTAGAACTAAAAACCGGTATTATAACTCCTGTAAGCCACAGTGCTTTCTTCAAGAATGCCCGCCCGGCTTTGGGAATTGAGTTTACCAAGCAACTGACTCCTGTTTTCGGACTGGGGATTCAAGGCATGGGATATATAAACACCTCGAACAGCAAGACAGCTTTCGATGCCTCAGACCTTAGTTTATTGGGTAAGGTCAACCTGATGAACCTGTTCGCAGGCTATACAGGTACTCCGCGCATATTCGAAGTAGAGGCCGTAGCTGGTGCGGGATGGCTGCACTACTACATGGACGGCCCTGGAGATATGAATTCCTGGTCCAGCCGTTTCGGAATGAACTTCAACTTCAATCTCGGAGAAGCTAAAGCTTGGACGATAGGAGTCAAACCGGCACTGGTATATGATATGCAAGGCGAACACAACCGTAGCCGATTCAATGTGAACAATGCCGCCTTTGAACTAACGGCAGGTGTAGCTTACCACTTTGGTGGTAGCAACGGAAGCCATCACTTCACCTTGGCTAAACTCTATGATCCGGCCGAGATAAGCGACTTGAACAATTCTATCAATAATCTTCGCTCACAAGTGAATGAGAAGAATGGTCAGATCAATGTTGACGCACAGAAGATCAGTGCATTGCAACAAGAGGTCAACAATTTACAGAATCGGGCAGTTCCTGTTGAAACAATAGTGGAAACCAGCCGTATTCCGGAATCCATTGTTACTTTCAGGCAAGGTAAATCTACAGTCGATGCCTCTCAGTTGCCAAATGTGGAACGTGTGGCTTCTTACATGAAGAAACACGCAAATACAACAGTAGTGATTAAGGGATACGCTTCACCGGAAGGTAGTGCCGAAGTCAACGCAAGAATAGCTAAAGCGCGTGCTGAAGCAGTAAAGACAATCTTGGTGAATAAGTATAAAATCAACCCGTCACGTATTACTGCCGAAGGTCAGGGAGTGGGTGACATGTTCACAGAACCGGATTGGAACCGGGTTAGTATCTGTTCTATTATTGAAGATGCCAAATAAACAAAATTAAAAATGGCCTACTTGTGCTTAAGCATAGGTAGGCCATTTTTTTATTCTATTATTTAAAGTATACTACAGGATGATTCAACATAGGAATCTGACTGTCTTTCAGTTTCAATACTTTCTTCGCATCATACACATAGCTCCCTTCGGGTAATATCACGTATAGATGATTTCTGATAAAAACAAAAAACTCTTCTCTTCGAAAAATCTGAAAAACAGAAAAAAAGCATTATACTTGCAATCTAAAAACACACTAATAGCTGACTAAGATTATCATGTTATTAAATCTAACAGAAGAACAAATCATACAATTAGCCCCGGATGCAGCCTCCGTAAAAGCCGGAAAAGGGTTGGCGACAAGAGCCAAGTGGGTGTTGCTGGAACACAGTGACCGTGCTATCTGGGGGCATTGCCAGGGAAGTGGGAAAACTCCATACCAGACCGTAATCGATACAAAAAACGTAGCATTCAAATGTTCGTGCCCCAGCCGGAAGTTCCCATGCAAGCATGGATTGGGACTCTTATTTCTATATGCCGCACAGGCTGAGCTGTTCAAAGAAGCGAACGAACCGGAATGGGTGACTTCCTGGCTTTCCAAGCGGGAAGAAAAAGCCGAGAAGAAGGAACAGAAAACCAAAAGCGACACGCCTGTAGATGAAGCGGCACAAGCCAAACGTCAGGCTATGCGCCACCAAAAGGTGCTGAACGGTATTGATGAACTGGAAATTTGGCTGAAAGACCTGCTACGCAACGGATTAATCAATATACCGGAACGGGCTTATACTCTTTTCGACGGTATTGCCCGCCGTATGGTCGACGCCCAAGCTCCCGGACTTGCCAATCGATTAAAAGCCATTCAGGAAATAAACTTCTACGAGGAAAGTTGGAAATACAAGTTAACCGACCAACTCGGAAAACTCTACCTCCTGATGAAGAGTTACCGGAACCTGGACCTGCAACCGGAAGAATGGCAACAGGAAATCCGCACACAGATAGGTTATCCGCAAGCAAAAGAAGATGTGCTGGCGGGTGAAACAATTACCGACCAGTGGCTGGTACTCCATAAGAAGAGTCAGAAGATAAACGAGCTGAATAATGATATTTACTGGTTATACGGATGCCTGAGCAATCGCTTCGCCATCTATCTCAGTTTCACAGCTCCCGGAACCTTGGCGGAATTCAATCTTGTTCCCGGCAGTACCTACGACGGAAAACTCTGTTATTATAAAGGAGTGGGCAGTTTTCGCGCCTTGTTCAAAGAATGTGAATTATCCGAAGAAGCGGTTACCCCGCATTTCTGTGCGAATCTGCAAGAAGCAACTGCCCGATACAGAGAAGTCCTGCAACAGAACCCATTTGCCGAAAATGTACCTGTATTAGTAGAAAATCTGCGACTGGCTGTTCAAAGGAAACAACTCTGTGTGCAGGATACAAACAACGAACTGATGCCTGTGCAGATGCAGGATATCACCCGAACAGACATCCTGTCCATCACGGGTGGAAAGCCGTTTGCCGCCTTCTTTCTGGCAGACGCCAATTGCTGGGAGCTAAATTCAATGTGGTATCAATCTGACTATTATATTTGGAGAGATGAACGTAACTGAACCAATCATAAATGCAGCTTTACTGGGAACTGCTACCAAAGAATTCACCCCGTCCGGCTTCCCGGAAGCACTGGAAGAGAACTTCTGCCTCCTTCAGGAAAAAGCCGAAGATACGGAAGACGCTTTCTATCAGATAGCAGCGTTAACCTTCGCCTATCAGCGTGCCGGAACAGAACCGCAGTCCGCCGAAGAAACCACTGCCATCAGTGAGGCTCCGGAAGACAGTCTGCCTTACTTCGACCGTTCCGTTGGCGAAATGCTCGTCCAAATGGTGAACGAGCGCAACCGATACCTCTTATTATATGCTTACCGGAAAGCAGTACAATGCAACAAGCTGATTCCACCTTTCTATCTGCGCCCGTTAATCTTCCGAGCCTACGACCGCAATAACCCCGACAAGCACGAAGAACAGTCATTGCTCTCTTTGCTGACAGGAAACCGTGGTCGCTGGCTACTCCCGCACATGGAACTTCCCGACTGGGGAGACACCGGAAACGAGACTTGGGAAACGGCTTCGCACGAAGAACGGAAACGGATGTTGCAACGTCTGAGAAAGGAAACCCCGGAACAAGGACTTGCCTTGTTGCAAACCGAATTGAAAAATGAGTCCGCCGCCCACCGTGACGAACTGATACAATGCCTACGCACCAATCTGAGTAAAGCGGATGAAAACTTCTTGCAAGAGATTGTCACTACCGACCGAAGCAGTAATGTAAAAGAAACTGCCCGTCGCCTGTTATGCAGTCTGCCCGACTCAGAACTGGTAAAAACATACTGTGACCTGCTGCGTGGAAAACTTCATTATAAAATGTTACTGGGCTGGTCATACGATAAAATCACCTTTACACCTGAAATGAAGAAATTGGGCTTGGAAGAGGTCAGTTCCAACAAAAAAGAAAAAGACGAAGAGTTTCTGCTCCGTCAGCTCGCCGAACGTGTACCGCTCAGTTTCTGGGCAGAGTTCTACGACTGTTCACCGGAGAAAGCCGCCGCAAAACTGGCAAAGAAACCACCATTCGGTTCCTACTTCAACTTATGCCAGCCGATAGAAAACTTCGGTGACAATCTGTGGGCGTATCAAACCCTGAAAGAAAATTCAAATGAAGCCTACGCCTCTTCGCTGATGGGATTACTGACACCGGAGCAACGGGAGGAAATCAACTTCCAGACAGACAGCAAGAGCAATTATATTCCCGAATCCTGGTATAATGCGGACGGAACTCAATGGGGAATAAAATTCTCCACACGAGCTTTGCAAAGATTGTTCCATAGTAATTATTACTATTATCCGAAAGAGATGGCAGAGCGTCTGTCACTGTACTTTCCTCCGGAGATGTTGCCTAAAGTGGAACAACAGGCAATGGCATACGATGCCGACCATGCCATTGCCAAATTCTGCCGACTGACAGCGGAATATATGAGAATGAAAGAGAAAATAAATACCATGTTCAATGACAATAAATAATACAAAACAATATGAGTACTTTACTTAGACAACATGCCGAACAGCAATTCGCAGAAGAACTGCACGAACTGAAAAAAAATGAAACAAACTCTGTTCCCGAAAACTGGGAGATGTCTCCGCAATCGGTAGTCACCTACCTGATGGGTGGCAAACTGAAGAACGGATTCGAGGTTTCACCTAAATACATAGGTAACCGTCGCCTAATGGAGATAGCAGTAGCTACCCTGGTAACAGACCGCGCATTGCTGCTATACGGACTTCCCGGTACAGCAAAGAGCTGGGTGAGCGAACATATCGCTGCGGCCATCTCCGGCAATTCCACGCTGATAGTGCAAGGTACTGCCGGAACAGGAGAAGAGGCGATTCGCTACGGATGGAACTATGCCCGCCTGCTGGCGGAAGGGCCGAGTGAAGGGGCTTTGGTGCAAACACCGATTATGAAAGCAATGCAAGAGGGCAAGATAGGACGTATCGAAGAGTTGACCCGTATCGGTTCGGACGTGCAGGATACGCTGATTACGATTCTTTCTGAAAAGACGCTTCCCGTTCCTGAATTGAATAAGGAGGTACAGGCAATACGGGGATTCAATATCATTGCTACTGCCAACAACCGCGATAAAGGAGTCAATGATTTATCAAGCGCTTTGAAACGTCGTTTCAACACCGTTATCCTGCCCCTACCGGATAGCATTGATGAAGAAATAGATATTGTGCGCCGCCGTGTGGAGAGCTTTGAAAAGGTGATGCAGCTTCCGGCAGAAAGACCTGCCCTTGAAGAAATCCGCCGGGTAGTTACCATCTTCCGCGAACTGCGCCAGGGAGCTACCAATGACGGAAAGACGAAACTGAAAACCCCAAGCGGAACGTTGAGTACGGCTGAGGCTATCTCCGTGGTGAATAACGGTCTGGCTATGGCAGGTTATTTCGGAGACGGGCAGATACATGCCGAAGACCTTGTTTCGGGGATTCTGGGTGCAGTGGTGAAAGACCCCGTACAGGATAAAGTGGTATGGCAGGAGTATATGGAAACGGTTGTGAAGAACCGCGATGGATGGAAAGATATTTACCGGGCTTCAAGAGATATGATTTAACGTGAGTTACTCTATAAACCATCTGTTAATCAAATAAAATCTTAATGAACTAAAAGACTCAAAAAATGTCCATTCATTTATTAGGAATAAGACACCACGGTCCCGGTTCGTGCCGGAATGTACTGGAATACTTGCAGGAGCTAAAACCTGACCTCATCCTTCTGGAAGGTCCGGCAGAAGCTGAGACATTGCTTCCATGTGCATTGAGCGAGCAAATGGAACCGCCCGTTGCCCTGCTTGCCTATCAACCCGACCAGCCGCAGAATGCTGTGTTCTATCCGTTCGCCGAATTCTCTCCGGAGTGGCAGACGATATGCTATGCAATGCGCAATGAAGTGCCGTTGCGTTTCTTCGATCTGCCCCTGACACATTCTATGGCGCTGAATCAGAAAACCGCGGAAAAAGAAAAAGACGAAACGCCGCAGGACGAACCGGAAGGACAAAAGACGGCACAGGAAGTTATTGCTGAAACGGAAACAAACATTCAAGAAGCGGAAATAAGTGCAAAAGAACAGGAAACTGCCTCCGAAACCGAAGAGGAAACCACCGATATATACAAAGACCCTTTCGACTATCTGGCGGAAGCCGCCGGATATACGGATGGCGAATGTTGGTGGGAAACTACCATCGAGCACCGTAAAGACAGTGCCGACGTATTTCTGGCAGTGCAAGAAGCGGTCACCGCACTACGTGAAGAACTTCCCAAACAGACCTCTCCCCGCGACCTGCTCCGTGAAGCCTGGATGCGCAAGATGATACGTGCGGCACAGAAAGAGAACTTCAAGCGTATCGCCGTGGTTTGTGGTGCCTGGCATGTGCCTGCACTTGAAAATATGCCCAAAGTGAAAGAAGACAATGAACTGCTGAAAGGACTCGCCAAAGTAAAAGTGGAATGTACCTGGATACCCTGGACCTACGACCGCCTCTCCTTCCGCAGCGGGTATGGAGCGGGAATAGAGTCTCCCGGCTGGTATCATTATCTCTGGCATCATCCCGAAGATGATGGTACCCTCTGGATCAGTCAGGCCGCCTCGCTTTTCCGCAAGAAGAACATGGATATTTCAGTGGCCCACGTCATCGAAACGGTTCGTCTGGCACAGGTGACGGCTGCTTTGCGTAACCTCCCCGCCCCTTCGCTAGCAGAGTTCAACGAAGCCATCACCACCGTCATGGGCTTTGGCGACGACATCCTCCTGCAAATCATCAAAGAAGAACTTATCATCAGCGACCGTTTGGGACGCGTTCCAGACAATGTTCCCAAAGTTCCCCTGCTGGTAGATGTGGAAAAGACGCAAAAGCGGCTGCGCGTTCCGTTTACCGCTGAAATCAAAAAACTGACGCTCGACCTTCGTAAACCGAACGATCTGGAAAGAAGTATCTTCTTCCACCGCCTGCACCTTTTAGAAATAGATTGGGCCATCCCGAGCAGTTCCGACGGTAAAGGTACGTTCAAGGAAAAATGGACGCTTTACCACAAACCGGAACAGATCATCAGCATCATCGAAAAAGCCATCTGGGGAAATACACTGGAAGAAGCCACCCAAAAGTATCTACTCAAACAGACCGGAGAGATAAGGCACATTCCGGAACTCACCCATCTGCTCGACCGGGTGATTCCCGCCAATCTACCGGATTTAGTAGATGCCATGACCGTGCAACTCGACCGTCTTTCAGCTGCCTCTACCGATATTATCGAAATGATGGAAGCCGTTCCCGACCTGGTCAGCATCGTCCGCTATGGCAATGTGCGCAATCTGGATTTCTCCAAAGTAGGCAATATGCTTCATGCCATGATTGCCCGTATCCTTGCAGGTGGCGTGCTTGTCTGCATCAATGTCGATGAAGAGGCGGCGGCGGATATTCTCAACAAACTGGTGTCTACGGACTATGCGGTATCTACCCTTAACGATCCGGAACTGAACACCATGTGGCTTGAATTTATTCGCCAGGTGCGTACTTCCGTCAATGTGCATCCGTTGCTGTCCGGCTATGCCACACGCTTACTGAACGACAAAGGGGACATCTCATCGGAAGAGGCACAGAACACCCTCAGTTACTATTCTTCTGTCGGCAACGCTCCGGCAGACATGGCATACTGGTTCGAAGGATTTCTCCGTTCTTCCGGCGCCATCCTGCTGTTGGACGATAACCTCTGGAATCTTGTGAACAACTGGGTATGTGGGCAGGATAAGGAGACTTTCATGGAACTGCTGCCCATATTGAAACGCACATTCAGTGAGTTCACCCCACCGGAACGCCGTAAGCTGGGCGAGAAGGCCAAAGCAAGCGGTGCAGGCGGCATACAGACGCAGACGGTCACAGTCTCCGCTCACAATGAAGCGGAAGCTGCCAAAGTAATCCCGCTGATCCGCCAATTATTAGGAATTGAAACGAAGTAAAGAGTAAACTATGGAAGAAGAATATCTGAAAAGATGGCGCCTGATATTGGGTGGAAACGAGGCCGACGGTACAGGCATCACGCTGACGCAGGAAGAGCAACGCATCGACCAGTCTCTGGAAGCTGTGTACGACAGTGACCGGCGCGGCGGACTCGGCTCGTCCGCCCCGAAAGTAAGCCGTTGGCTGGGAGACATCCGCGAGTTTTTCCCGCAGACGGTGGTACAAGTTATCCAACGCGATGCCATCAAACGACTAAACATCACCTCACTGCTGACGGAAAAGGAAATGCTGGAAACCGTAGTGCCGGATGTGCATCTGGTAGCTACGCTGATGTCGCTCAGCCGTGTAATCCCGGAAAAGAACAAGGATATGGCACGACAGGTAGTCCGCAAAGTGGTGGATGAACTGTTGCGCAAACTCTCCGCCCCTACCCAACAGGCTGTAACGGGAGCACTCAATCGTTCTGCCCGCCGGAGAAATCCGCGTTATAACGAAATAGACTGGAAAACCACCATCACCAAGAACCTGAAAAATTATCAGCCGGAATATAAGACGATTATTCCGGAAGTGCGCATCGGTTACGGCAGGAAGCGGAAAGCGATGAAAGACATCATCCTCTGCCTGGACCAGAGCGGTTCAATGGGAACATCGGTGATTTATTCCGGAATATTCGGCTCGGTGCTGGCTTCCATTCCGGCAGTAAGCACGCGGATGGTGGTATTTGATACAACAGTTGTAGACCTGACCGACGATTTGCAAGACCCGGTAGACCTTCTCTTTGGTGTGCAGCTGGGTGGAGGTACGGACATTGCCCGTGCCCTGACCTATTGCCAGGGAGTGATTACCCGTCCGCAGGATACGGTACTGGTGCTGGTTACCGACTTGTATGAAGGTGGCGATGCCCGGGAAATGCGCAAGAAGTTCGTATCTTTAGTGAACAGTGGTGTGCAACTTATCGTGCTGCCTGCACTGAATGACGACGGCGCCCCCTCTTACGACAAGAGCCATGCGGAGTTTCTGGCAAATATCGGTGTACCGACTTTCGCTTGTACACCCGATAAATTTCCCGACCTCATGGCGGCAGCGCTTAGCAAACAAGATATAGGGATGTGGATATCGCAGAACATCAAAAGCACTTAGTTCTGTGAAAGCCTGTATTCATTAGGAGCTACCCCCACCAGTTTGCGGAACAGGTTGCTGAAATATTGCACGCTTGAAAAGCCCAATATTTCAGCAACCGAACTAACGGTATTCTCATTGGCGGACAACATTCTCTTGGCTATCTCTATCCTTTTCAACTGGAAATATTCGTCCAGGTTCTTCCCCGTTTCAAACTTCAACAGGTCCATAAAATAGCGTGGCGACAAGTGAAGCAGATTTGCACAATACTTTACGGTCGGCAATATCTTGGTCTTCAACTGCCCGGAGCGGATATATTCATCCAGCAGCGTATCCATTTTGCACAATATTGTCTTATTCGCCTCATTCCGCGTAATGAACTGGCGTTCGTAAAAGCGGGAACAATAATCCAGCAGCAATTCTATATATCTTGAAATCAGAACCTTGCTATGGCAGTCTATCGCATGCTTTAGTTCCTGCTCAATATTGCAGAAACACTCCACAGCTTTCGTTTTCTCACGCAACGACAGATGCAACGCTTCATTGGGACTGTAAAAGAAGAACGGACAATGCCTGACGTGCTGCTCCAGAGAGGTATTACACAGAAAGTCCGGATGGAATGCCAGCAGCCAACCTTTTTGGGGAAGAACCTTCCCGTCATTCATATCGATAGATGCTCCCGGAGCCAGAAACAACAGGGTGGCATTGGAATAGTCGTAGTATTTACGTCCATAGATATAGTCGCAACATTCACTTTCCAGCAATAGCAGGGTGTAAAAGTCGAACTTGATGGTACGTTGCATCACGTTGGCTTTGGATAAGTCAATAGCACTCACCAGCGGATGCAGTGTCTTGTTGCCCAGGCAACAATTACACTGATGTACGGTCTCTATATTCAATATATCCTTTTTCAAAGCTATGAATTTTGCAGTCGGTATTCGTTCGGGGTGCAGCCTACGCGCTTCTTAAACAGGCGGTTCAGGTGCTGCGGATACTGAAATCCCAGCCTGTAAGCAATCTCGCTGATGGTTTCTTCCGCTCCGAGGATATGCTCTTTGGCCAGTTCGATAATCTTTGTCTGTATATGTTCCTGGGGTGTTTTCCCGGTTTCCTTCTTAATCATATCACCAAAGTAATTGGGAGAAAGATAAATCCTGTCTGCGAAATATTTCACTGACGGTAATCCCTCCTGCATCGGAAGACCACTCTGGAAATATTCATCCAACAGTTGTTCGAACTTCGTCAAGGCATCTTTATTCGCATTGCTGCGGGTGATGAACTGGCGTTCATAGAAACGCATGCAATAGTTGAGCAAGAGTTCTATGTTCATTGCAATCAATGACTTGCTATGCTTGTCTATGGGATGTTCCAGTTCGATGCTGATTTTCTTCAGGCAGTCCATCACGGTTTCTTTTTCCTGATCGGACAGGTGTAAAGCCTCATGCACTGCATAAGAGAAGAAGGTATAGTTCTTTATCGTTTTCCCAAGTGAAGTCCCGTGAATCAAATCGGGATGAAAGACGAGACCGTAAACGGGCTGGCTGATTTGGTCACCAACCGTACTCACACTAATCGTCTGTCCGGGTGCAAAACAGACAATAGTACCTTCCTGATAGTCATAAGACTGGCGGCCATACTTAATATCACAAGTCTTTGCCAACTTCAGAAAAAGTGCGTAAACACCATAATGCATTTGTATTTGATTGACCGCCCGCGTCGCTTTCGTAAGGTCGACAACGCTTACCAAAGGGTGCAATGTTTCAAGTCCGTACAAATTGTTGTACTGGTCCACATTATCCAGATTTATAACCTTTTCCATAATCCTAAGTATTTGAACAGCAGCAAAGATATGAATTATTTTTTCAGAATAATAAGGTGTCTGTAATAAGGGTTATACTATCTGTAATTGGGGTATAACTTTCATTCATTACATACATTAATGATAAGACATGAAGCGAATGCTAAAGCAGTACTATCTTCATTCTCCTCCTCCGATGGAGGAGGAGAATTGAGATACTCTATTTACTCAATATTGAAACACTCATTTACCTCATAACCCTACAAAAATGAGTGAGATGCTTTCTGTTTATTTATTTAAATTTCTTACCAATTAAGCGACGAAATGTAACAGTTTGATTATGAGCACATATAAATAGGGACTATCTCAGTCGTATACTTAGGGTACCTCAGTCGTATACCGAGATACCCTAAGTATACGACTGAGGTACCCTAAATATATGTTCCAGGTTAGATATTTGCTTTTCGTAAAAGAATATTTCTTTGTCATTTGGTTCATATCGAAAAAAGAAGAAGCAGAAACAGTAAAAAGGGTTATTCAATCTGTAATCCGGGTATCCTGCAATAACATGAAGACAGCTAATTTTGCAGCATCCGATAGTTCCCTATGGAGAACCATTAAAACGATTACAAATTAAATAACTGAAAGACGTATGAATACAAGAATGAATTTTTCTTTTTACAACCCTACCCGCATCCTCTTCGGCGCAGGCGAACTGAACACTCTGTACAAGCAGACAATGCCCGGCAAGAAAGCCCTGCTTTTGATTTCAAATGGTAAGTCGACCAAGGTCAACGGTTCGCTCGACCGCACGATTGAACAATTAGAAAAGGCCGGCATCGAGTATGCCATCTTCGACAAGATTATGGAAAACCCGTACAAAAGCGTTATCATGGAAGGCGCCGCCTTTGCCAAAGAAAATGCCTGCGATTTTATCCTGGCTCTCGGAGGAGGTGCCGTACTCGATGCATCAGTCGCAATAGCGGCAATGGCAACGAACCCGGGCGACTTATGGGATTATGTTTTTGGCGGCACCGGCAAAGCAATGCCACTGAAAAATCCGGGTTTGCCCATAGTTACCATTGCCACAACTTCAGGAACAGGCTCCGAAATCAACTGCTGGGGCGTTATCTCCAATCCCGACACGAATGAGAAAATCGGTTTCGGCGCACCGGAACTGACTCCCGTCCTTGCCATCGTAGACCCGGAACTGATGCGAACCGTCCCCGCCAAATATACGGCATACCAAGGATTCGATGCTTTGTTCCACAACACAGAGGTAATGATAAGCAACGGTGTAAATATCCTGAGCGAAGCCATCGCCTTGTCCGCCATCGAGAATATCACGAAATACCTGCCACGTGCAGTCAGAGACGGAAATGATATGGAAGCAAGAGAACACGTTGCATACGGCAGCACGCTGGCAGGCATCACCATGCAACTGACAAGCACCACGGCCGAACATTCCATGGAACACTCCATGAGTGCCTACCATCATAATCTTCCTCACGGCGCAGGGCTGATTATGATTTCCAAAGCTTTCTATGAGTTCTTCATCGAGCGTCATGCCTGCGACGAACAGTTCATCAAAATGGCAAAAGCAATGGGCATTGAAAATGCCGACAAGCCGGAAGATTTCATCACGGCACTTGTCAAATTGCAGGAGGATTGCGGTGTGGCCGATTTGAAGATGAGCGATTACGGATTCAAGAAAGAAGAGTCCATGACGCTTGCCCGAGGTGCCCGCTCCATGCAGGGAGGATTATTCCTTGCCAATCCTTGCGAAATGACGGATGAAGATTGCGCGGGAATCTTCGACAAATCCTATCGTTGATGGATGGATGGGCGAACCTTATAAGTCATGCCAGTGTTTTTAATATAAATATACGCTTCAAAGTCTGACGAATATAATTAATATCAAGAAGAAAAAAGATGAAAGTATTACTGATAAATGGAAGTCCCCGGAAAAACGGAAATACACATTTGGCTTTATCGGAGGTAGCAAAGGCGCTGAATGAAAACGGAGTAGAAACAGAAATCATTTCTATCGGAACAAAAGCCGTACAAGGTTGCATAGCCTGCAACCGCTGTACTGAATTGGGACGGTGTATCTTTAAAGACGAATTGTACAACAACATCCGCCAGAAACTGGAAGAAGGTATTGACGGACTGGTAGTAGGCTCACCGACCTATTACGCTGGTCCCAATGGTTCGCTGTGCGCCCTGTTAGACCGTCTTTTCTATTCAAGCTCGGAGTTGATGGAGTACAAACCGGCTACGGCAATAGCTGTTTGCCGGAGAGGTGGAGCCAGTGCTACTCTTGACAGATTGAATAAGTATTTCACAATAAACCACATGCCTGTTGTTTCTTCCCAATATTGGAATATTATTCATGGAATGATGCCGGGCGATGTCCTGCAAGATGCGGAAGGATTACAGACTATGCGAATGTTAGGCATAAATATGGCCTGGTTATTGAAAAATACGGCTGACGGGCAGAAGCACCCGGAAGCAGAACCTTTGGTACGGACAAACTTTATCCGTTAATTGAAATCATAATAGAACCATTGAGTTCTCACAGAGAAGCGTAAACAGACTGAAACGATGTGTTTCCATAGTCTGTTTGCGCTTTTATTTTCAGAATAAAGGGGGTAATAGCTATCTATTTATTCTCCAGCATCCCATAATCTGTAATTCGGGTTATCACTCCCGTAATCTATCTACCAAGATTTGTATGAGTTCTTCCGTACTTTGCAGTATAGAAATCAATGTATCAAAGAACCATATAATTTATGAGACAGACTAATAGATTGAAACCCGATTCGGGTGCTTTGCTCGTATTCATCCTTACCGCAGGAGTCTTCGGAATCATCAATACGGAAATGGGAGTGATTGGAATCCTCCCCCTGATAGCCGAGCATTTCCATGTAACCGTTCCCGAAGCAGGATGGACGGTCAGTATATTCGCATTGGTAGTGGCTATATCAGCCCCCATTATGCCGCTACTTTTCTCGGGCATAAACCGGAAAAAAGTCATGCTGCTGGCACTGGGAGTCTTCACACTGAGCAACATCATTTCGATGCTTACCTCCAACTTTACCCTACTACTGATAACCCGTGCCCTTCCGGCTTTCCTTCATCCTGTATATGTATCGATGGCTTTCACGGTAGCGGCTGCATCTGTCAGCAAAGAGAAAGCTCCGAAGGCTGTAGCCAAAGTTTTTATCGGAGTATCCGCCGGCATGGTATTGGGTGTACCGGTGACCAGCTACATAGCGAGTGAGGTGTCGTTTACAATGGGAATGATGTTTTTCACGGTGGTGAATGCGCTGGTATTTGTGGCCACCATCCTTTTCATACCCTCCATGCCCGTTAAAGAAAAGCTATCTTACGGTACGCAACTCAATGTGCTGAAAAAGAAGATTATCTGGTATTCCATTATTGCTGTCACCCTGATAAACGGTGCTTTATTCGGATTCTTCAGTTATATGTCTGATTATCTGAGAACGGTTACGGAAGTTTCTTATAGTGCCATCAGCGTCCTGCTGCTGATATACGGGCTTGCCAATATTATCGGAAACGTCATTGCAGGAAAACAGTTAGCCACCAACCCGATACGCAACACGACTTTCATTCCGTTCGCACTATTCACCTTTTATATATGTATATTCATTTTAGGGGAATGGCTTGCGGCAATGGCTGTCATTATCCTGATTCTGGGTATCCTGGCAGGATACGGGCAAAACACCATGCAGTATATGATAACCGAAGCTGCTCCCGAAGCTCCGGATTTCGCTAACGGCTTGTTCCTATTATCTGCCAATCTGGGCACAACGGTGGGTGCGGCAGCCTGCGGAGCATTTATCACTTTCTTCGATACACGCTATTCCGTAATCGGTTCTTTGCTGTTTCTTGCGGTCAGCATAATATTCGTTGTTCTGAGAATTCGCACGGTGCAATCTTCGAAAACAATAAAACTGAAAGTCGTAGTACAATGAAGCTTTTTTAAATAAGCGATTATAAAAGAAGTATTTGTCTATGTTTTCTGTATACAATGCGATAATCTGTAATTTGGGTTATTATGTCTGTAATCCATCTACAAAGAGTATCACTTTTACACCGTAATTTTGCAATGTAAGTAATAGACATCAATTCTCATTAATCATTCACCCAAAGAAAATATGAAAAAGATATTATTTTCAGTAGTGGCATCCTTTATGATGCTCGGCGTAGGTAGTGCTTCGGCACAAACCGATGCAGACAATTTCTACAAAAGTGATTTAGTAAACATGGAGAAAGTATCCTTCTCCAATCAGTACAAAATGAAAGTGGCCGGAAACCTTTTCCTGCCCAAAGATATGAAAGCAGGAGAAACGTATCCCGCAATCATCGTCGGGCACCCGATGGGAGCAGTCAAGGAACAAAGTGCGAACCTCTATGCGATCAAGATGGCCGAACGCGGTTTCGTCACCCTCTCCATCGACCTGTCCTTTTGGGGAGGAAGTGAAGGAGAACCACGCAACAGCGTCTCTCCGGAGATTTATGCGGAAGACTTCAGCGCAGCAGTCGATTTCCTCGGTACACGCCCGTTCGTCGACCGCAACCGTATCGGCGTAATCGGTATCTGCGGCAGTGGAAGTTTCGCCATCAGTGCGGCAAAAATCGATCCGCGCCTGAAAGCCATTGCAACCATCAGCATGTATAATATGGGTACAGCAAGCCGCAACGGACTGAAACACGCACTGACCCTAGAACAAAGGAAACAAATCATTGCCGAAGCCGCCGAACAACGTTATGTAGAATTTCTGGGCGGAGAAACGAAATATACCGGCGGCACCGTACACGAACTGACGGCAAACTCCTCTCCGATTGAACGCGAGTTTTATGAATTCTACCGTACAGAACGCGGAGAATTCACCCCCGAAGGTGCAACATCCCTGACCACCACGCACCCCACCCTGGCAAGCAACACGAAGTTCATGAACTTCTATCCGTTTGCCGATATCGAAACCATCTCACCGCGCCCCATGCTTTTCATCACCGGAGAGAATGCACACTCACGCGAATTCAGCGAAGACGCCTACAGCAAGGCTGCCGAACCCAAAGAATTATACATCGTGCCCGGTGCAGGCCATGTGGACCTTTACGACCGGGTCAGCCTCATCCCTTTCGACAAGCTGGACTCTTTCTTTAAGGAATACCTGAAATAATACCGTGAAGATTATGAAATATTACTTAGTACTCATTTTTATGACGTTGACATTGTCCGTTTGGGGCACATCATGCAGCGACGATGCTCCTATACCCGAAACAGGGCAACAGATACCTCCGGGAAGTACAGACGACGATGAGCCTCCGGTTAATCCCGGCAATGACGACGATGATGACGATAACCCTATGAGCAACAATCTAAAAATAACAGTCGGCTCCGCCTCATTCAATGCCACACTGGAAAACAATGCGGCGGCAACAGCCTTCAAGGCATTACTGCCTATGACCATAAACATGTCCGAACTGAACGGCAACGAAAAGTACTTCTACCTATCGGGAAACCTGCCTACCGCATCTTCCAACCCGGGAACCATCCGCACGGGCGACCTGATGCTTTACGGCGGCTCCTGTCTGGTACTTTTCTATGAGACTTTTTCAACATCCTACAGCTACACTCGCCTGGGGCGTGTAAATAACCCTTCGGAACTGGCATCCGCCCTCGGTTCGGGCAGTGTAACCGTAACATTCGAACTACAATAAAAACAAAGAAATTATGGAAATTATCAAAGACAAAGAATTCGGAGGCGAACGCCCTCTGTTTGCCACTCACGACCTCCAACTGGAAAATGTAACCATCCATGCAGGCGAGTCCGCACTGAAAGAATGTAGCAATATTGTGGCAGTGAACTGCCGCTTCGAAGGGAAATACCCATACTGGCACAACAATGGCTTCACCATAAAGAACTGTTTCTTCACAGAAGGCGCCCGTGCCGCACTTTGGTACTCGCAGAATGTACAAATGACGGATACCGTAGTGGAAGCACCGAAGATGTTCCGCGAAATGGACGGCATAAAACTGGAAAACGTGCAACTTCCCAATGCCTTGGAAACCCTTTGGTTTTGCCGCAATGTAGAACTCAGAAACGTACAGATTGACAAAGCCGATTACCTGTTCATACACGGTGAGAACATACGCATTGAAAATTACAGCCAGAACGGCAACTACTCATTCCAGTATTGCAAAAACGTGGAAATCCGCAATGCCATCATCAACTCCAAAGACGCCTTCTGGAATACGGAAAACGTAACGGTGTATGATTCCGAACTGAATGGCGAATATCTGGGCTGGCATTCCAGAAACCTGCGTCTGGTGAACTGCAAAATTTCAGGCACGCAACCACTCTGTTATGCCCACGACCTGATTATGGAAAACTGCACAATGGCCGACGATGCCGACCTTGCATTTGAATACAGCAGCCTCCAGGCCACCATCAAAGGTCCGGTTCACAGCATAAAGAATCCACGCACGGGAAGCATCACGGCCGAAAGTTACGGAGCCGTCATCATAGACGAGAACATCAAGGCCCCCGGCAATCGCAAACTGAAACTTTGGGACGACCAGACCTGTTTTGACGAAACGCAAGAAGAGATGCAATATGCAGCACAACTTTGATGAAATCATTCCACGCCGGGGCACGAATTCCTATAAATGGGATTCTGCCACTCCCCCGGGTGTACTGCCGATGTGGGTAGCCGATATGGATTTCCGCACAGCACCCGCCGTGACGGAAGCGTTGAAAAGGCGGGTGGAGCATGGCATCTTCGGATACGTCCGTGTGCCCGATGCTTACTACAATGCAACGATCAACTGGTTCAAAAGACGCCACGACTGGAGAATAGAAAAAGAGTGGATTATCTATACCTCCGGAGTAGTACCGGCGCTGTCGGCAATCATAAAAGCCCTGACCAGCCCCGGCGACAAAGTCCTGGTACAGACTCCGGTGTATAATTGTTTCTTTTCGTCCATACGAAACAATGGATGTGAAATCGTTTCCAATCCACTGATTTATGAAAACGAAACTTACCGGATTGATTTCGATGACTTGGAGAAGAAGGTTGCCGATAGTAAAGTCAGACTCCTGCTATTGTGCAACCCTCACAATCCTGCCGGAAGAGTATGGAGCCGAGAGGAACTGGTACGCATCGGCGAGATTTGCCTCCAGAATCATGTAACGGTAGTAGCGGATGAAATTCATTGTGAACTGGTTTTTCCGGGATATACCTATACGCCTTTCGCCTCCATATCGCAGGAGTTCCTGATGAATTCCGTCACTTGCATTTCCCCCAGCAAGGCGTTCAACCTGGCAGGAGTCCAGATTGCCAACATCGTGTCCGCTGATGCCGATGTACGCAAGAAGATAGACAAAGCCATCAATGTGAACGAAGTCTGCGACGTAAATCCATTCGGAGTGGAAGCTTTGATAGCCGCCTATAACGAAGGGGAAGAATGGCTGGAAGAACTGAAAAGGTACTTGTTCGATAACTATAACTACCTGAGAAGTTTCTTCGCCGAACATCTGCCGGAGTTTCCCGTAACGAAGCTGGAAGGTACTTACCTTGTGTGGGTGGATTGTTCCGCATTAAAGCGTACCTCGGAAGATATAGTGACCTCGCTATTGGAACAGGAAAAACTCTGGCTGAACGAAGGCAGCATGTACGGAGACACCGGAGAAGGCTTTGTCCGCATCAACATAGCCTGCCCCCGGCAAGTATTAACAGAAGGTTTAGAAAGGTTTAGGCAATGGAAGAACCGAATAAAGCAAACAGGAACATAACCGGTATCATTACCGGCTATTTCCTTATCTATGTAGTCTGGGGATCTACCTATTTCTTCATAGGTGTAGCATTAAAGGACCTGCCTCCTTTTCTGCTCGGAGCTTTACGGTTTACGGCCGCCGCACTTATACTTCTCAGCATATGCCATTTACAGGGAGAGAAAATATTCAGGAGAAGCCTGATAAAGCGCTCTGCCGTCAGCGGAATTGTATTGCTGTTCATAGATATGGCCGTAGTGATGCTGGCACAACGCTACTTAACCAGTAGCCTGGTAGCTATCATCGCTTCTTTCACCGCACTCTGGATTCTGCTGTTGGATGCCCCAATGTGGAAAACTAATCTCCGCAATCCTCTTACAATCGCAGGTGGAATCATCGGTTTCGGGGGCGTCATTTTGCTTTATTTGGAACAACTCAATGCAGCAAACCTGCATCCGCACAGTGAACGCGGAATCTTACTTCTTATTTTCGGATGCATATCCTGGGCACTGGGCACCTTGTATGCCAAATACCGTTCTTCCCGCGAAGAAGAAGTAAATGCGTTTGCCGGTTCAGGCTGGCAGATGCTTTTCGCCAGTGGTATGTTCTGGATTTGCAGTGCTGTGAACGGAGATATGCAAAGGACCGACTTGTTGAATGTTTCATCTGCAAGCTGGCTGTCACTGGCTTATCTGATATTCTTCGGTTCCCTGCTTGCCTATTCTGCCTACGTCTGGCTGCTGAAAGTGCGGCCTGCGGCAGAAGTCGGCACCCACGCCTATGTCAATCCGTTCATTGCCGTACTTTTAGGAGTAACCATGGGAAACGAACAAGTGACCTTCATCCAATTGGGCGGACTGTTCATCATACTACTGGGAGTCATGCTGATAAGCAGGAAACAGAAGAAGAAACAACCACCCGAACCCATATAAACGTCTCCGTTTTCTCCGGATAGAAAGGAAGAGAAAGAGTGATAAGGTGGTAAGGTGATAGGGTGATAAAGTAGCTACGCTATATATCGCAGAGATTTGTCAGAATTTATCAACAGCAATACAGGTTTTTATAACTTTCTGATTATCAACATCATTAAACCACGCCCTATTCAGTATACGACTGAACCCTATTAAGTATACGACTGAATGGCATTCAGTATACGACTGAATTAGGTTCAGTATACGACTGTTTTAGGAACATACATCATTTGTAGACAATATACACCACTACCCTGTTTTTTTAGTTCATAACCTAATAATAATAAACTAAATAAAACTACCGATTCGCATAAATTAGTAACTTCGCAAAAGCGTATTTTAGAAACAGAAAAACATCATGGAATATAGAACATTAGGAAATACCGGTTTGTCAGTCAGCGCCATCGCATTAGGGTGCGAAGGTTTCGTTGGCAAAACAGAAGAACAGACATGTGCAGAAATGGATTTCGCCATCAGTAAGGGAATCAACTTTATTGATATGTATGCCTCCAACCCCGATTTACGCAGCAACATCGGCAAAGCGTTGACAGGCCGCCGTGAGCAATTTATCATCCAAGGACACCTGTGCACCACCTGGGAAAACGACCAATATCTGCGTACACGCGACATCGACAAGGCAATCGCCTCCTTCGAAGACCAGTTGGCACGCCTCGATACCGACTATCTGGATATCGGCATGATACACTATGTGGACAGTGAAGAAGACTTTCATGAAATATTCAACGGTCCCGTCATCCGGCTGGCCCTGCGCCTGAAGGAAGAAGGCAGAATCCGCCATATCGGACTGAGCAGCCACAACCCCACCGTTGCACGTATGGCTGTGGAAAGCGGACTGATTGAAGTGCTGATGTTCTCCATCAATCCTTGCTACGACCTGCAACCGCCCACTGAAAACGTAGATGACTTATGGGCCGATGAAAACTATGCTCACTCCCTGCAGAACATAGATCCGGAACGGGAAAGGCTCTACGAACTGTGCGAAGAGAAAGGTGTAGGACTCGATGTGATGAAGGTATATGGCGGCGGAGATTTGCTAAGTGAAACCAACTCACCCTTTGGCAAAGCTATGACTCCGGTGCAATGCATCGAATATGCACTGACCCGTCCGGCTGTTGCCTCCATCATGGTGGGGTGCAGAAGTTGTGATGAGATGCAGGCAGCCATCGACTGGTGCACCGCCAGTAAAGAAGAAAGAGATTACACCGCCGTCATGGCAGGCATGGAAAAGTTCACCTGGAAAGGCCATTGCATGTATTGCGGACATTGCGCTCCCTGCTCCGTAGGCATCGACATAGCAAGCGTGAACAAGTACTACAACCTGACCATTGCCCAGAACGAGATACCCGAGACTGTGCGTGAGCACTACAAAGCCCTCACACACCACGCCTCAGAGTGCATCCAGTGCGGGCAATGCGAAACGAACTGTCCCTTCGGAGTCGCCATCATCGAACAGATGGAAAAGGCTGCGGAGAAATTCGGATATTAGCAGAGCGAACGCTGTTTCACTTTCCACGCATAGAGCAGCACCACGACGAACGAAAGCAACGGAACAATAAACGAGAAAGACATATTGGTCTGATCAGCCACATACCCCATCATGAGCGGTCCTACCGCTCCTCCGATGGGGGACATCATCAGATAGGAAGATGCACGCTTGGTATAGTTCCCCAATCCTCTCAGTGAAAGTGCAAAGATGGTGGGGAACATGATAGCTTCAAAAGCATATCCCATGAACAGGGCTACCAATGATAAAACTCCCAGATCAAACACCACCAAGGCCGTAGTAACCACCGTACCCACCGCACAGAAAAACAACACCTTCTCCGCCCGGATATACCGCATGATCCAACTTCCGGCAAAACGACCGCACATAAACAATCCCAAACCACCGAACGAAAGCACCACAGAAGCATCACGGGCATTCATCCAACCATCATCCACCACATAATTAATAAAGAAACTGTTGATTGAAATCTCCGCTATCTCATAACAGAACAGACTAGCAATACCGAAAATAAACAGCTTGTGCGACCAAAGCCCACGTGCTCCGTCCTCGCCCACTTCTTCCTCATCTTCTCCATGCACAATCTCCGGCAGACGGATTTTATAGAACACCAGTGCCACCATCAGCACTATAATTCCCATCAATGTGTAGGGCAAGGATATATTGCTTTCACCCCCTTCCGAGAATAATAACAACCCACCGATAAGCGGCCCGCATATACAGCCCAAGCCATTGAATGACTGCGCCAAGTTAAGACGGCTGGCAGCCGTTTCACGGTCACCAAGCTCCGTCATGTAAGGATTAGCGGCTGTTTCCAGAAACACCAGTCCGCAGGCTATGACAAACAGGGAGAAAAGAAAGAAATTGAAAGACATCCAGTATTCTCCGGGAATGAAAAGCAGGGAGCCTATCCCGTAAAGCAGCAAACCGAAGACCACCCCTTTACGGTAGCCATATTTGTTGATAAACAGTCCCGCAGGGATAGCCATCACGAAGTATCCCAGATAAAACATCACTTGCACCCATGCCGAATGGGCACGTGTAATAACCAGCACATCTTGAAAGTGTTTATTCAGCACATCCAGTATGGCATGTGCAAATCCCCATAAAAAGAACAGGGAAGTAACCAAAATAAAAGGAATCCGATATTCCTTCTTTACCAAATTTTGCATACAGAATTTTCTTATAAGCAGCGTGACGCTGCACCCGGATTTCCATGCGGGCTAGAGATGCCACGGCCAATTTTCCGGCCGCAAAGATAGGCAAGAAGTTTCATAGTACGGCAAATTCCCGTAACTTTGTGCCTGTATTAAATAGTATAAGATGGAAGCTAAAAAGAAAATAAGATATCTGGTATCATTAATGATGATTCTGATAATGGTCGGTTTAGCGGAATGGACGGGTGAAAAGGAAATTCTATTTCCCGAGATGACGGCACTGATTGTGGGTCTTCTGATTATTGATAAACGAGTGTGGAACGTTAGCCGTTGGCAGATTATCCTGCTGATGTCTCTCGGAGCTGTAGCTGGCATTTGCATCGTGAGATACTCGCCCTTATACTATGTAATCAACCTATGCCTCGCATTTGCTTTCGCCGGCGCCTGTCTGCTGATGAGCCGGGCTACATTGATTCCTTTGATTTCCGCCTGCGTGCTACCCGTTTTACTCCACACGGAAAGCGTCATTTATCCCATTGCCGTCTTTTCGATGTCAACAATGGTGGTAGCGGTGCAAATCATTATGGAGAGATGCAGAATACGAAGCCGGATACCGGAGAATAGTTCCGTAAAACCCGGTAAGAGAGAGTTGTTCAGATGGTTCTCCCTATTATGCTTTGTGGGACTCATATCCATGTTTGCCGTCAGCACCGATTATCCTTATATGATATTGCCTCCGCTAATGGTTACTTTTGCGGAAATGGTAAATTCCAAAGCAGGATTCAGGAACCGTCCCACACAAGTATTCCTGTTCCTGACTACCGCAGCCACGCTGGGAACCGTATTTCAAATTATCGGATACCGTCATCTCCACTTGCCGGCAACCGTCATTGCCTTATGCATTGCAGCATCCTTATTCTTCATCTTCGAATGGACAGGAAAATACTTTGCTCCCGCCGGGGCACTGGCTTTCATCCCCATGTTGCTGCCGGAAGAAGGATTGGCATGGTTACCTTTACAAGCATCCATCGGTGCAGCGCTATTCATTACTATCGCAATGGTCGTCTTCCAGAAATGCTACCAATGGAGTCGGGCGCAAATTATTTTCTGTGCCACCCCTACTCTTTTACGTGAATATATGAACCGCAGAAAACGAAAACAGCAATCATAAATATCCTCCTCGAAAAACAATATGAAAACATCTCCCAAACAATACATTGAAACCCCACGCCTGATTCTGCGCGACTGGAAAGAAGAAGATATCCCCGTTTTTGCCCGACTGAACAGTGATGACAAGGCAATGGAGTTCTTCCTCAACAAACTTTCCTATCAGGAAACCCTCGATTTCTATAATCGTATTCAGAAAGAATTCTCTACCAACGGATACGGACTATATGCAGTAGAAAAGAAAGAAGCCCCTGCATTTATCGGTTATGTAGGATTGCATGACGTTACGTTCGATGTAGACTTTGCCCCAGCCGTAGAGATAGGCTGGCGTCTGCTCCCCGAAGTCTGGAATCAAGGATACGCCACCGAAGCCGCTTCTGCCTGTCTGGAATATGCAAAGACGGCATTGGGACTGAAAGAATTATATTCCTTCACCTCGCTCCCCAACAAACGCTCGGAGCGTGTGATGCAAAAGATAGGTATGGTAAAAAATAAGGAATTCAATCACCCATTAGTCAGTCCCGGTCATCCTTTACGCAGACATGTACTATATAAAATATCCTTGGCAAATATCTAGTCAATATACTGCCCACGAGTACCTGTAAGGCACATAAAAAAGGGCTACACCCTTTATCTCGGATAGCTACACCCTTTACCCCAAAAGGTGTAGCCATCCTGAGAAAAGGGTGTAGCCTTAGAAAAGAAAAGTTTTTCATCTTTAAAGAAAAGCGCAATATACCATAAGAAACTCTAATGCAAATAAAAAACAATTATCGCTTTTTTATTAATAAATCATGAATTAAAAGTTGCCGTATCCAACTATTGTATTACCTTTGTCGCAGTTTGAGTTACGAATCGTTATCGTATAGTTCTCCTTTTTATATCTTATTAAGCAGACCTCTCCTTTAATTATCCCCTCACTCTTACATTAGTATTTATTTAATTAAAATTTCAAATGAACATTTACATTTCAGGTTTAAGCTTTGGCACAAATGATGCCGACTTGAACGAATTATTCTCAGCGTATGGAGAGACCTCTTCTGCTAAAGTTATTATGGACAGAGAAACCGGAAGATCCAGAGGATTCGGTTTTGTAGAAATGACCGACGATGCAGAAGGACAAAAAGCAATTGACGAACTCAACGGAGCAGAATACGACCGGAAAACGATTTCAGTAAGCGTTGCACGCCCTCGCGAAGAAAGACCCCGCAACAACGGATATAATTCCAGACGTTATTAATGTCTACCCTACAAACAAGAACAGGAGATATAATCTTCTGTTCTTGCTTTTTATCAATCAAAAACAACAATACAAAGAAAAGAACATCGCTAAACGAATAGAATACCAGAAGTATATTTATCCGCTTGCAGTCTTGTTACAATATCAATTTTATGAAACCATTTTTTATTGGAAATATAGAGATAAAAACACCTATCATACAAGGTGGAATGGGAGTCGGAATTTCATTGTCCGGCTTAGCATCAGCCGTTGCCAATGAAGGCGGCATAGGTGTTATTTCATGTGCAGGCTTAGGTCTGCTATACCCCAAAGGCAAAGGCGACTATACCGAAAAATGCATTTGCGGACTTAAAGAAGAAATTCACAAAGCCCGCCAAAAAACGAAAGGAATCCTCGGAGTGAACATCATGGTGGCTCTTTCCAATTATGCAGAAATGGTCCGCACAGCCATAAGCGAAAAAATCGACGTAGTCTTTGCCGGTGCAGGACTTCCTCTCGATTTACCTTTATACCTGACGCCGGAAAGCAAAACGAAGTTAGTACCCATCGTATCTTCTTCAAGAGCTGCAAAAATAATATGTGACAAATGGGAGAAGAATTATAATTATCTGCCTGATGCCATAGTAGTAGAAGGCCCCAAAGCCGGAGGGCATCTGGGATTCAAGAAAGAACAGTTGCAAGATGCCCAATACGCTCTGGAAGCATTGATACCCGAAGTAGTAGCTATCGCAACAAGTTATAAGGAAAGAAAAGGCATTCCCGTAATTGCCGCAGGTGGAATCTCCACAGGTGAAGACATTGCACGGTTCATGCAACTGGGAGCTTCGGCCGTACAGATGGGAAGTATTTTCGTAACTACCCAGGAGTGTGATGCTTCGGAAACTTTCAAAGAGGTCTATATTCATTCCAAGCCCGAAGATGTTCTCATCATCGAAAGTCCTGTAGGTATGCCCGGACGAGCCATCGACGGAGAGTTTATCCGCAATGTGGAAAAAGGCCAGGAAAAGCCCAAGTGCTGCTCATTCCATTGCATCAAGACGTGCGACTATCAGAAAAGCCCTTATTGCATCATCAAGGCATTGTATAATGCAGCCAAAGGCAATATGAAAAGAGGATATGCATTTGCAGGCAGCAACGCTTTCCTCTCCGACAAAATACGCAGTGTGAAAGAGGTGATAAGTACATTGAACACTGAATTTCTTTTAGCAACCTGCCAATTAGTCCCAGCGAAAATGAAAACTTAAAAAACAATTCGATATGATGAAAAAGAGTATTATCCGACCAGAGACAGGGTCTTCCAATCAATTAACAGAGAATGCTATCAAAGAGCACAAGAAAAAAGTGGGAGAAGTAATCCTTGTAGCAATCACTCCACGGACAACGATTGAGCTTCCGGCTCATCTATCTCAGGCTGAAATAGCCGAACGTGTAGAGCTTTATAAGAAGCTGCACAGTTCGAAAATATAGTTTCAGTTTATTTTCATCAATTGACTATAACAGAAAATCCCTGAAGTTTAACACCTCAGGGATTTTTTTATAATCATACGACGAGAACCTTTCTTTAAGCTTCTATCCCCGTCACCGTCTTCAATAAATAGCCTATCAGAAAACTTATTCCGGCCACTGAGAAACTCAGTATTGCCATTTCCGAAAAGCGGCGTTTGAAGCTCTCGTTCCGGGCTATGGCATAATAATAATTGAAGAAAGCAATGATGAGCAATGCCATCAGAAGCATAATGCATAACGCCATGACAGGGCTCGACAAAAGAATGAACGGCCCCACCAAAGCTACCACAGTAATGATATAAGCAATACCAGTATAAATAGCCGCCTTAACCGGACGCTTGTTTCGTGTCTTTTCCGATTTTGTAGAAAGATACTCGGAAGAAGCCATAGAAAGTGCTGCTGCAATTCCCGTAATACTTCCGGTCAAAGCTATCAGTTTCGTATCATTCAATGCCAACGTAAAACCTGCCAAAGCTCCCGTAAATTCCACTAATGCATCATTCAGACCAAGCACCACCGACCCCATATATTCCAATCGTTCCTCGCTAATCATTCCTATGAGTTTTTCTTCATGATGCTGTTCGTCTTGCGCCATCTCAGCAAAATGTTCCATATCAGGATACTGAGAATAGACACTCGTTGTTTCTTTCTCTCCCAGCTCCAACCGCCGGACAGCGAATGTAATGCCTAACAGGCGTACCAGCCATACATAGAAAAAGATTTCCCAACGATTGGAAGTAACCTCCCGATGGGTGTAACTGCGTAACGTAGCATAGTGCCTGCTTTCATCTTCTGAAATACGTTGCAGAATTTTCCGGTTTTCCGGATCTTTTTCAATAGTTGCCAGCTTCTTGTATATGATACACGATGTGATTTCTTCCCGCTGGAAGCCAATTATCTTCTTCAGTAACTCTTCTGTTTCCTGTCTCATTTTTCTATTAATTAAGTAAACGCAAAATTATGAATAATCGATGTTATACAACAATCAAACCCATAATTGTTTTCATGAGGACATCAGTTTTTTCTCGAAAAGAATCAGAAGACAATAAAGATACAGTTATTTTAGAATAAGGAAAGTTGGTCGGTGCGAAAGCTTTTCATCTCCCGCTCCACAATCATGACAGCAGGGTCTAAACTGACCCTGCTAATCATATCGCCACCCTACTCTTCTTTAGACGACGGAACCACGTAATCTTCTTTAATGAACTCATCATACACCCTTTTAGGATGGTCGAACGGAGCTACCCCCGTACGGTCTTCATTAAAGTTCTCACGCCGGAACTTTTTCAATTTTAGATTGTCTTCAGCATATTCCCTCAGTTTCCTTTTCTCCTGACCATACAAAGAGCTGGATAGTACTTCAGATTCCAACAGACTCTCTTTAGGAGTGATGGATGGTAATAAGTTCTGTTCCAAGAGTCCGCGATACGCCCCATTATACTCACACCAGACATTATTGCCCAGAACAAACAAACGATAGGTATAGTTGGACCATGCTGTTTTGATAGTTATTTCACGAGCATAGATTTCTACTGTCGCTTCCGAGGCATAGCTCGGATCGCGAATGACAACCAGTTTCCGACCTGAAATATCTTCCTTTACAGAAGTAATCCATCTTTCACCATGCAAGATTTCTTCAATAATTTCAGGCAGTTTTTCTTTAATTTCAAAATGTATTCTCATGTTCTTTGCCTGTGGGTCAGGACTTTTTTATTACCCCCAATTTGATATATGCCCCTAAAGATAACGAAAATTCATTTGAAAAACAATAAGTGCTGCGAAAATATTATCTATTTGCCATCCGATAGATGTTTTCCATATCTTCACGATACAATATCTTCAAATTTCCTGTCGTTCCCTTTCCGCCGGAACTGCACTTATCCGCCATCATTCTGATTTCGTCATCCGTAGCCTGCCGCCCTATCAACTGACAAATGCTGACAGGCATCCCGATAGCACGATAGAAATTCTCCATGGCTTCAATACCCGCCAAAGCTGTATGTTCAGCCGATTTAAAATCATTCGTCACTCCCATCACATTTACGGCAAACTGTGCGAAGCGTGTCACATTTTCCTTATAAACATATCGCGCCCAACTTCCCCAAAGAGCCGCCAGACCTGCACCATGAGCCACATCGAAGAGAGCACTCAATTCATGTTCAAGTTGGTGTGTAGCCCAGTCTCCGGTAGTTCCGCATCCCGTCAGGTCATTGTGTGCCAAACTGCCGGCCCACATAATCTGTGCACGATGAGCATAATTTTCCGGAGCTTTCAGCACTTCAAAAGCACTGTCTTTCACGGTACGAAGAATACCCTCGGCCACAGCGTCCGTCACGGTCATGTCGTCATCGTGAGAGAAGTAACGCTCCATCGTGTGCATCATAATGTCCGTCACGCCGCATGCTGTCTGATAGTTGGGCAGTGTAAAAGTACGTTCCGGATTCATCACCGCAAACTTGCAACGGCATAAGTCATTGGAGTACCCTTTCTTCAAGTCACCATCCTCGTTGGTGATTACAGTGCTGTTACTCATTTCACTACCTGCCGCAGGAATCGTCAGTATGGCAGCCACCGGAAGACAAGCTTCCGCCTCCAACGCCCGACAAATCTTGCCGAGTAAACCGGAGCGCTCAGCACTCTGTCCGCCATAATGTACCAGAACATTCGTCCCACCGCATTGTTTCACCAGTTTCCCTGTTTTCTCTTCCGAAGCTACTCCAAATACAACTTCCGTGGGAGCATAATAAATAAAGTCTCTCATTGTTCGATATGATTGCTTGGTTATTATACAAAGATAAAACACGAATATCAAAGATACAAAGTTTATAGAAGTTATAACCTGCCAAAGGAATTATTCACACTTCTTTAATCCTGCATGGCAATTTCCTCTTTATCCCTTATATTCTTCTATATATATTTGATAATTACTTTTAGCAAATTCGGTTCTTTCCTGTAAAATAGGCTATTTAACCGAATTTGTACCGAGTTTATACCGAGTATGTACCGAATCTATATCGAATTTATTATATACACTCTCTCTTACTTAAATATATGGGCAATTTACAAAACTTGTATCCATTCATGCTCGTTCCCTATTCCTATCCATTCAGAATATAACTTTTCTTTATGTCTGATAAAAGAGTATGAATAGGTTATCCGGGCAGAATGGCATAGTTTTGTAACGAATTAAACAGAATATATCATGTATAAGCAAATTATTCGTCCGTTACTTTTTTTGTTGAGCCCTGAGAGAGTACACTCTCTCCTATTGTCCGCTTTGCAGTGCTATGGTCGCTTGCCGTTCGTTCGCTCCTGGGTACGCCACTATTACAAAGCTACGGATAAGCAATTGGTCTGGAACCAGCTCGTCTTTAAAAACCGGATCGGTCTTTCTGCCGGATTTGATAAGGGCGCCGAAGTTTTCAACGAACTTGCCGATTTCGGATTTGGCTTTATCGAAGTAGGAACCGTGACACCAGATGGTCAGCCAGGCAATCCAAAGCCGCGCATTTTCCGTCTGCCGAAAGCTGCTTCACTGATTTCAAGGACAGGATTTAATAACCCCGGATTAGACATTGTGAAACGTAACTTAGAAAACAAAACCGATGCATATTTGCTCGGTATCAATATCAATAAGAATCCCCAATCAGAAAAAGAAGAAGCCGTGAACGATTTCTTAAGACTATATGCCGGCCTGTATAGTCTGGCGGACTATTTCACACTGAATTGGGGTTCCATAGAGGTGACTTTGATGCATAAGGTTCTGGAAACGCTCACCGCCTTCCGGAGTAAACAGAAGATTTATCGTCCCATACTCCTGAAAGTACCTGCCGATATTACTCCCGAAGGAATGGATACAGTGCTTAATTGTATACAGACCTACAGACTGCAAGGAGTGATAGCCACCGGCCCCACAATGGACCGCTCAAATCTATCCCCCTATACAACCGCCCGGTTAGAAGCTATCGGTGCGGGTGGAGTAAGTGGAAAAGGTATCGGAAAGAAATCACTCGAAGTCGTAAAATATCTTCGCACCCACAGTGAGAAAGGTATGCTGATTATAGGGACAGGCGGTGTGATGAGTCCCGAAGATGCCAGGCAAATGCTGGCAGCCGGAGCGAATCTGATACAGATTTATTCCGCTTTCATCTACGAAGGGCCGGCAATTGTTAAGAATATGATTAAAGCTATCCATTAGAATAAGAAACAATCGTTATCTTTGCACGGTAATTACCAACTAACTAATTCCGATATAAATATTATGGCATTTACCAACAACATTATGATTGTCCGCCACAGATTGCTGACAGAACTGGTAAAATTGTGGAGAGACAACGAACTTGTAGAAAAAATAGACCGTCTTCCCATCGAACTGAGTCCGAGAAGATCAAAGCATGCCGGGCGTTGCTGTGTACATAAAGAGCGTGCCGTATGGAAATACAAATCGCTACCGCTACTTGGCTTGGATATGGAAGATGAACAAGACGAATTAACCCCATTGTCAGAGTACGCAGCGCATGCACTGGACAGAGCCGAAAATGGGAAACCGAAAGATAACATCCTATGCGTGATTGACGAAGCATGTTCGGCTTGTGTACAGATCAATTACGAAATCACCAACCTTTGCCGTGGTTGCACCGCCCGCAGTTGCCAGACCAACTGCCCCAAAAAGGCTGTCCACGTGAAAGAAAGCGGACAGGCATGGATAGACCACGATGAATGCATCAGTTGCGGTATTTGCCACAAGAGTTGTCCGTATCATGCAATCGTCTATATCCCCGTGCCCTGCGAAGAAGCTTGTCCGGTGAAAGCCATCAGCAAGGATAAGAAAGGTATCGAACACATCGACGAAAGCAAATGTATCTATTGCGGAAAGTGTCTCAACGCTTGTCCGTTCGGAGCTATTTTCGAGGTTTCTCAGGTATTCGACGTCCTGCACAAGATACGCAAAGGAGAAAAAGTAGTAGCCATTGTAGCACCGTCTATTCTGGGACAATTCAAGACCACTATTGAGCAGGTATATGGCGCACTCAAAGCTGTAGGATTCACTGATGTCATCGAAGTGGCTCAGGGAGCTATGGATACGGTCAGCAACGAGGCACATGAATTGATAGAGAAGCTGGAAGAAGGACAGAAGTTTATGACTACTTCCTGTTGCCCGTCATACATTGAGCTGGTGAACAAGCATGTGCCGGGAATGAAACCCTACGTATCGAGCACCGGATCGCCTATGTACTACTCCGCGCGTATTGCGAAAGAGAAACATCCGGATGCGAAAGTGGTGTTCATCGGTCCTTGTGTAGCCAAACGAAAAGAAGCACAATGGGATGATGCTGTGGATTTTGTCATGACTTTCGAAGAAGTAGCATCTGTATTGGACGGACTGAACATCCAGTTGGAACAGGCACACCCTTATAGCATGTCGTTCGCATCCGTACGCGAAGCACACGGATTTGCACAGGCAGGTGGTGTAATGGGGGCTGTAAAGGCTTATCTGAAAGAGGAAGCAGACAAAATTAATGCCATTCAAGTAGCTAACCTGGATAAAAAGACTATCGGTTCTCTGCGTGCTTATGCCAAATCGGGAAAGGCTCCGGGACAGTTCATTGAAGTGATGGCATGCGAAGGCGGATGTATCACAGGACCTTGTACGCACAATGAAATTGCAGCCGGTAAGCGTCAGTTTGTACAGGAATTGGCGAAGCAGGAAAAGACTTATTAGATAAGTAGTAAGTAGTTAGTAGTAAGTAGTGAATAGTTAGTAGCTTATTAACTTTGATAGAATGAAAACTTTGATTGCTAAACTCCTGCAGGAGCACCATCTGGATGCAGAAGAATACAAAGCTCTGCTGCTTTGCAGGGATGTCGATGCCCTGATATACCTGCAAGAACAGGCACGGGAGGTAGCACTCGGACAGTTTGGTAATCGGGTATTTATTCGCGGGCTGATTGAGATAAGTAACCGCTGCCGCAATAATTGCTACTATTGTGGCATACGGAAAGAGAATCAAAATGTTGCACGCTACGAGCTGACGCAGGAGGATATTCTGGATTGTTGTCGTGAAGGATATACACTCGGTTTTCGCACCTTTGTATTGCAAGGTGGCGAAACACCGGCTGCAAAGGATGACGGGATGGTTGAAACAATCTCTTCCATCCGGCAGGAATTTCCGGATTGTGCCATAACCTTGTCGTTAGGCGAGAAATCCCGTGAGGCTTACGAGCGCTTTTTCCGGGCAGGAGCCAACCGGTATTTATTGCGGCACGAAACGCACAATGAAGAGCATTACCGCCACCTGCATCCGTCCGGTATGTCCATAAAACAACGGCTGCAATGCCTGATGTGGTTAAAAGAAATCGGTTATCAAACCGGGACGGGAATCATGGTAGGTAGCCCCGGACAGAGTGTAGACCATCTGGTGGAAGATATTCTTTTTATAGAACAATTCCATCCGGAGATGATAGGTATCGGTCCGTTCATCCCGCATCACGACACTTCGTTCGCCACTGCCCCTCCGGGGAGTATGGAAATGACCTTAAAACTCCTTTCCATCTTCCGCCTGATGCATCCCGGAGTGTTGCTGCCTTCAACAACAGCATTGGCCACCCTCTCCCCGGACGGAAGAGAACGCGGCATACTGGCAGGAGCCAACGTGGTAATGCCCAACCTTTCCCCCCGCAACCAACGGGAGAAATATACACTTTATGACAACAAAGCTTCTCTTGGTGCCGAAGCCGCAGAAGGATTACAGCAATTAGAAGAGAAGTTGGCAGCTATAGGCTACCGAATATCGAAAGAAAGAGGCGACTATAATAGTGGTTAATGATAAATGATTAGTGATTAGCCGGCTGCAGAATAAAGAGCTAACGACTAATCACTTATCACTAACAACTAATCACTTATCACTAACCGTTAATCACTAAAAACATGTATAATGTTAAATCAAAACAAGCGGAAGAGTTCATCGATCATCAGGAAATTCTGGATACGCTGGACTATGCCCTTTCCAATAAAAACAACCGCGTACTCATAGAAAGCCTGATTGAAAAGGCTGCCTTGTGCAAAGGTCTGTCCCACCGCGAAGCTGCCTTGCTATTGGAGTGCAACCAGCCCGACCTGACGGAACGTATCTTCCATCTGGCACGGGAAATCAAACAAAAATTCTATGGCAACCGCATCGTGATGTTCGCACCGCTATACCTTTCCAACTACTGCGTAAACGGTTGTGTCTATTGCCCTTATCATGCCAAAAACCATACGATAGCACGCAAGAAACTGTCACAGGAAGAGATACGTCAAGAAGTCATTGCCTTGCAGGACATGGGACATAAACGTCTGGCCCTAGAAGCCGGCGAAGACCCGCTACGCAACCCCATCGATTATATTCTGGAATCCATCCGGACCATCTATGGCATCCGCCATAAGAATGGTGCTATCCGGCGGGTAAACGTGAATATTGCCGCTACAACGGTAGAGAATTACCGTCGGCTGAGAGATGCAGGTATCGGCACTTACATTCTTTTCCAGGAAACCTATCACAAGGGGAATTATGAGACCTTGCATCCCACAGGCCCTAAAAGCAAGTATTCCTATCACACCGAAGCTATGGACCGTGCCATGGAAGGTGGTATCGACGATGTAGGTATAGGTGTATTGTTCGGGCTGAATACCTATCGGTACGATTTCGTAGGATTATTGATGCATGCCGAACATCTGGAAGCTACGTTTGGCGTAGGTCCGCATACCATCAGCATACCGCGCATTTGCCCTGCCGACGATATTGAGACGAAAGATTTCCCCAATGCCATTTCTGATGAAATGTTCTGCCGCCTCGTTGCGGTAATCCGCATTGCAGTACCTTACACCGGAATGATTATTTCCACCCGTGAATCGGAAGCAGTACGGCGCAAGGTGTTGGAATTAGGTATTTCACAAATCAGTGGTGGTTCGCGCACCAGCGTAGGCGGGTATGCCGTGCCGGAAACAGAAGAGGAGAACTCGGCTCAATTTGATATCAGCGACCGTCGCACGCTGGATGAAGTGGTAGGCTGGTTGCTTGACCTGGGACATATCCCCAGTTTCTGTACGGCTTGTTATCGTGAAGGACGGACAGGTGACCGTTTCATGTCTCTTGTCAAACGAGGGCAGATAGCCAACTGCTGCCAGCCCAATGCACTAATGACATTAAAAGAATATCTGGAAGATTATGCCTCACCCGAAACGCGGGAAAAGGGTATCCGCCTCATTCACGAAGAGATGGAGCGCATTTCTAATCCAAAGATTAAGGAGATAGCGATGAGAAATCTGTACGAGATAGAAAACGGAAAAAGAAATTTCAGATTCTAAGAAGAAGTTGATGTATTCAGTTCATACATAAACAAATTAAAACCCTATGAACCAGACTCCCAATGCCAACCGCCTGCAAATCGCTCTCTTCGGACGGAGGAACAGTGGTAAATCCAGCCTTGTCAACGCATTGACGGGGCAAGATACTGTCCTCGTCTCCCCCACTCCCGGCACAACTACGGATCCGGTTACGAAAGCGATGGAAATTCATCCTTTCGGCCCCTGCCTATTCATAGACACTCCGGGATTTGATGACGAAGGTGAATTGGGAGAAATGCGCGTGGAACGTACCCTGAAAATCATAGAGAAAACAGACATCGCCTTGTTCCTTTGCGAAAATGGAGATGAAGAAGAACAAGCATGGATAAAACGCCTGAAAGAGCGGAATATCCCCATAGTGCTCATCTTGAATAAATCCGATATTCGCCCCGACATTGGACCCCGGGCTGCACAGATTGAAAAAGTTTACGGAGAACATCCCGTCATTGTAAGTGCTCAAAGTGGTACCGGCATCCGCGAAATCCATCGCGCTATCCTGGAGAAGCTCCCTGCTGATTTCGGGGAACAAACCATCACCGGGAATCTGGTAAAGGAAGGAGATGTGGTATTATTAGTCATGCCACAAGATATTCAGGCCCCTAAAGGACGTCTGATTCTCCCCCAAGTGCAGACTATCCGCGAATTACTGGACCGGAAATGTCTGGTCATGAGTTGCACCACCGATAAATTGGGAGATACATTACGTGCGCTCGCCTCTCCGCCCCAACTGATTATTACAGACTCACAAGTATTTCAGACTGTCTATCAACAGAAACCGGCAGAAAGCCGTCTCACCTCTTTCTCCGTACTCTTTGCCGGCTACAAAGGAGATATACATTATTACGTGGAAAGCGCCGCCGCCATCGACAGCCTCACAGAGCAATCACATGTACTGATAGCCGAAGCCTGCACGCATGCCCCACTGACAGAAGACATAGGAAGAGTAAAACTCCCCCGCCTGTTGCGGAAAAGAATCGGCGAAAGATTAAAGATAGATATCGTTTCGGGAAATGATTTCCCTGAGGATTTATCCGGATACAATCTGATTATCCATTGCGGTGCCTGCATGTTCAACCGCAAATATGTACTGAGCCGCATCGGGCAGGCAAAAACACAGAAAGTGCCGATGACAAATTATGGAATAGCAATTGCACATTTAAGTGGAATACTTGATAAGATCAGTTATTAAATGTTCTCCGGGCGAATGATTATTTGCCCGGAGAACACACTCCTTTTTCCGGGAAGTTACTATTCCAACTCCTCCAGTACTTTCTTCACATCCACCGCCTGTAACCTTCCATACACCTTCTCCCCAATCATCACCACCGGTGCCAACCCGCACGCTCCTACACAACGCAGGCAATCGAGTGAAAACTTCCCGTCCGGTGTAGTCTCCCCTACTTCGATACCCAGCACGCGCTTGAATTCCTCAAGCAATTTCTCCGAACCACGTACGTAGCACGCCGTTCCCATACACACCGAAATAGGATGTTTACCTTTAGGAGTCATCGTAAAGAATGTATAGAATGTTACCACACCATACACACGCGATACCGGAACATTCAGCTTTGCAGCAATCAGGCGCTGCATCTCTTCCGGCAGATAGCCGTGCAAATGCTGCGCTTCATGAAGTATATTAATTAGTTCGCCCGGCTGGTTGCCATGCTTGTCACAAATAGCACGCACTTGTTCAGCAACGTCACAGGCTAATTTAATATCTGACATAGTTTCTCCGTTTTAATAAGTTAATCAATCGCCTTATTGAAATAATGCGTATGCAGCAACCGTTCCGCAGTCTCACTCAGCGGTTTGCCCAGATATTCCTCGTACAATGTCTTGATGTACGGATTCTCATGCGACTTGCGCAAAGGCTTCTGTGCATCTTCCCGGTACAGTGCATTGGCACGTGCATACAGCACTTCCGAGTTGCCATGATGCAGCGGTTGTCCGCCACCACCGATACAGCCACCCGGGCATGCCATAATCTCAATCACATGATACTCATTCCGCCCGTGGCGAATATCTTCCAGCAGATGGCGTGCATTACCCAGACCATGGGCAATACCCACCTTCAGTTCAAAACCATCCAGATCAATCGTCGCACGGCGCACACCGGCCAGACCACGCACCTGCTCAAAGTTTACATTCTCCAATGTCCGCCCGGTATAAATCTCATAAACCGAACGCAATGCCGCTTCCATCACACCACCGGTTGTTCCGAAGATGACACCGGCACCCGTTGAAGCTCCCATCGGATGATCAAATTCCTTATCCGTCAGTAGCGTAAAACCTATGTTAGCACGTCTGATAAGTCGTGCCAGCTCACGGGTGGAAATAGAATAATCCACGTCCGGACTGCCATCTGTCTTAAACTCATTGCGGTCGCACTCATACTTCTTCGCCAGACAAGGCATAATAGATACCACTACCAGCTTTTCACGCGGAATACCCATCTTCTCCGCCCAGAATGTTTTGGCAATGCTACCGAACATCTGCTGCGGCGAGCGTGCCGTAGAAGGAATATCAAGCATATCGGGGAAATGATGTTCAAAGAAATTCACCCATGCCGGACAACAGGAAGTCAGGATAGGCAGGCGAACAGATTTATCCCCATTCATATAACGTGTCAGGCGGTTCAATATCTCGGCACCTTCTTCCATGATGGTAAGGTCTGCTGCAAAGTCTGTATCAAATACATAATCAAAACCCAATTCACGAAGGGCGTACACCATCTTTCCCGTTACTAACGTCCCGGCAGGCAGTCCGAACTCTTCTCCCAGAGCCGCACGAACAGCCGGAGCTGTCTGTACAATAACTACCTTATCCGGATTTTCCAGATCCAGCAACAGGCGGTTAGTATGATCGCGTTCCGTCAATGCCCCTACCGGACAAACAGCTACACATTGTCCGCAATAAGTACATTCACTGTCACTCATCATCTTATCGAAAGCCGGAGCAATCGTAGTATTGAAACCACGGCGAATGGCTCCCAAGGCGCCTACTGTCTGTACTTCATTGCATACACTCTCGCAACGGCGGCAGAATATACACTTATCCATATTCCGCACAATGGACGAAGTGACTTCACGCTTACGAGGCGAAAGCTCCCCACCATTATAAGGCATCCGCCGGATATTGAAACGCAGCGCCAAAGTCTGCAACTCACAGTCGCCGCACTTCGGACAGGTAAGACAATCATTCGGATGATCCGAAAGTATCAGTTCAGCTACCACCTTGCGGGCATTCATCACACGCAGGGTACTGGTACGTACTACCATTCCTTCTGTACAACGGGTAGCGCAGGCGGGAGCCGGATTACGACGTCCTTCCACCTCCACGACACAGATGCGGCACGAGGCCGGATTATTCTTAACGCAAGTGCCCTTCAAATCAATATGACAAAGGGTGGGTATATCTATACCGATTTTCCGTGCGGCTTCCAGGATAGTCGAACCTTCGGGCACGGTAATATAATGGCGGTCTATTTGCAGGGTTATTTGTTTTTCTTCCATTTTCTTTCAGTTTAGTTCCCTTAAACTACATTGATTGCTTTGAATTTACAGCGTGCCATGCACATGCCGCACTTAATGCACTTGTCCGGATTGATGACATGCGGTTTGCGCACATCACCCAGAATGGCATCCGCCGGACAATGTTTAAAGCAAAGATGGCAACCAATGCACAATTCCGGATTAATAGTATAAGTCAGTAATGATTTGCACTGCTTCGCCCGGCAAGTTTTATCCCTCACATGCTCCACGTATTCATCATAAAAGTTATTGAGCGTAGACAGTACCGGATTGGGTGAAGTCTGTCCCAGCCCGCACAAGGCGGTATCCTTTATCACCTTTCCCAATGTAGAGAGTGCATCCAGATCTTTCATCGTGCCCCGTCCTTCGGTTATCTTGTTCAGCAGTTCCAGCAGACGCTTGTTACCAATACGGCAGGGCGTACATTTTCCGCATGATTCTTCCACCGTAAAATCAAGATAGAAGCGTGACACAGAAACCATACAATCATCTTCATCCATTACAATCATACCACCGGAGCCCATCATCGAGCCTTCCGCCAGCAAGTTGTCAAAGTCAATCGGTGTATCCAGGTGCTTTTCTGTCAGGCATCCCCCCGAAGGTCCACCCGTCTGCACCGCCTTGAATTTCTTTCCTCCCTTAATGCCACCGCCAATTTCATAAATCACCTCACGCAGTGTCGTACCCATTGGCACTTCTATCAAGCCGACGTTATTAATCTTACCGGCCAAGGCAAATACTTTTGTCCCTTTCGAACGTTCCGTACCGATAGACGCGAACCATTCCGCACCTTTCGTCAGAATGATAGGAATATTGGCAAGCGTCTCCACATTGTTCACATTGGTCGGCTTGCCCAGATAACCGGCTTCGGCAGGGAAAGGAGGTTTCAAAGTAGGTTCACCGCGCTTTCCTTCCATAGAGTGGATCAGGGCAGTTTCCTCACCGCATACGAATGCTCCCGCACCGTAACGTATCTCAATATCAAAACTGAAATCCGTACCGAATATATTCTTTCCCAGCAGCCCGTATTCACGTGCCTGGGCAATAGCTATTTTCAATCTTTGTATGGCCAACGGATATTCTGCCCGGATATATACCAATCCTTTCGGAGAACCAATGGAATAACCGCAAACTGCCATTGCCTCAACAATGGAGTGCGGATCACCTTCCATGATGGAGCGGTCCATAAAGGCACCGGGGTCTCCTTCATCGGCATTACACACCACATATTTCATATCAGCCTGTTGCTTATGGGCAAACTCCCACTTCTTCCCTGTGGGGAAACCGCCGCCGCCGCGTCCGCGAAGTCCGGAACGTTTTATCACGTCAATCACTTCCTCCGGCTTCTTATGGAGCAGACTATCTGCCAACGCCATATAGCCATCCAGTGCAATATATTCCTCAATGTTTTCGGGATCGATGAAACCACAGTTACGCAAAGCGATGCGCATCTGCTTCCGATAGAAATCCATGTGCTTGGAGTCACTGACGGTCTTCTCCGTCTTCGGATCGATGTAGAGCAGCCGTTCTATCTTTCGTCCCCCGATAATATGCTCTCTGACTATCTCGTCGGCATCATCAGGAACCACCTGGGTATAGAAAGTGTTATCAGGGATAATCTTTACGATAGGTCCCTTTTCACAAAAGCCGAAACAGCCGGTAGTGATAAAGTCCACCTTGTCGGCAATATTATTTCTCTCGAGTGCTTGCTGAAGACGTTCAGCAATAATGTGGCTGTCGGATGCCTTGCAACCTGTACCACCACAAATCAGAATTTGCAGATGCTCGGTTCCCAATGCCAACCCACAGCATTGCGTCGCAACCGTCTCATTGCTTTCTTCGCGTAACAAGAGCGTGCCTTCTGCCCTTTTCTTGATAATTTTCAGATCATGGATAGTTAGTACTTTCATTTTGTAATAGATTTGGGGTCGGGAACAAAGATACAAAAAGACTTGAGATTACAAAAGGAAAGCAACAAAGATTACAGGAGGGAAAATACAAGCCTATAGATTACAATATGACATAATTCACAGATAACAATATATAAGTATTCACGAAAAGGATATTCACTATTTATAGGTATTGTCCCATCTCCTCATTTGGTGGTAAAGGAACTTTGAAAGCCGTAGAAAACGTAAATACTGTCATCTCTCCGGCCCTCATCGGCTGGTCGGCATTGGAACAACGTGCCATTGACAAGAAGATGCTGGAACTGGACGGTACTCCTACTAAATCAAAATTGGGTGCCAATGCCATTCTGGGCGTTTCTCTGGCTGTAGCCAAGGCTGCTGCAAATTACCTCGACATACCTTTATACAGATATATTGGTGGAGTAAATACTTACGTTATGCCTGTCCCCATGATGAATATCATCAACGGTGGTTCACATAGCGATGCTCCCATTGCTTTTCAGGAATTCATGATCCGCCCTGTAGGTGCACCTTCTTTCCGTGAAGGCCTGCGCATGGGTACTGAAGTATTCCACGCCTTGAAGAAAGTATTACACGACCGCGGCCTGAGCACTGCCGTAGGAGATGAAGGAGGTTTTGCCCCTGCATTGGACGGTACTGAAGATGCACTGGATTCCATCATGGCAGCTATCAAAGCAGCAGGCTACGAACCGGGTAAAGATGTAAAAATCGGTATGGACTGTGCATCCTCTGAATTCTATAAGAATGGAGTGTACGACTACACTATCTTCGAAGGTGAAAAAGGTAAGAAGCGTACTGCAGATGAGCAGATTGATTACATGGAATATTTGATTAATAAATACCCGATTGACTCTATTGAGGACGGAATGAGCGAAAACGACTGGGACGGCTGGAAGAAGCTGACCGAACGTATCGGCGATCGTTGCCAGCTGGTAGGAGACGACTTGTTTGTAACAAACGTAGAGTTCCTTGCCAAAGGCATTGCTATGGGCTGTGCCAATTCTATCCTCATTAAAGTCAACCAGATCGGCTCGCTCAGCGAAACGCTGGATGCTATCGAAATGGCTCACCGTCACGGCTATACCACGGTTACTTCCCACCGCTCCGGTGAAACGGAAGACGCCACTATTGCCGACATCGCTGTAGCAACCAACAGCGGGCAGATCAAGACCGGTTCGTTAAGCCGCTCCGATCGCATGGCTAAGTACAACCAACTGTTGCGCATCGAAGAAGAACTAAACGGACTTCCAGTATATGGCTACAAAAGAATAAAATAATGCTTTGTAATGAATAAGTCATAAAAGCAAATGAAGAATGTGGATTGATATTCCCAATCCCGTCATCAAGCTATACTTATTAAGGCTATTCCGATGGGCTTTAAGGTGAAATTTTACAGCATAAAAATCACATTGATAAACTTCTACCCACACCCAGTACCACTGGTGAGATTTTGGAGATTTAAAAGTATAAAGTAATTTATATTTTAGAAAAGTAGTTATCGGATTGACTTCTGGATATACATCAACACGAAGGCGTTTCAGTTCTTCTGTAGGAACTTTGACAAATCCGTTACCAGACATCAATTTTTCTTTTTCTTCTTTAGAAAAAGTTCCTGATATCTCATTCAGATTTACAACATTCTTCTTTAAGATTTTGCTGTTTTTATATTCCTTTTCAAGTTCCCCATAATGTCTTATTCTTTATCTTACTACGAAGGTACAAACTCTTCATTAATAAACAATCTTTTTCTATTTTTCTTTTCTATAGATCATTATACTTAACTTCTATTACATCAAAAACATAATAAAAAAGGTGCTTGCGTAGGCACCTTTTTTATTGCGTATACTTATTTCTGAACCTCTCCTTTTTCATTGAAAAGAACAGGGTTCTCTGTACCGGCTACATCCACCAATGTTACCTTGTAAGTCTTAGTTCCATCCTCAGCAACTTCAACAGCTGCTTCTTTGATAGTTGCTTCCGAGTAATTTTCTTTAATGGCATCCTGAACTGCCTGTGGGAGTTCCTTCACATCAATCGGTTTAAACTCGTTGATCATCGTTGCGATTTCAACATCTGATACCATGTTGTCAGCAAATGCTACTGAAGTACCCAATCCCATTACCAATGCTACTGCTAAAAATAACTTTTTCATAATTCAAATTGTTTAAGTTAAACATTTATTGTTTGCTCTCACATAATATAATACAAGACGCATGCCAAAGCTGTTACTTAAGTCATATTTAGCTATATATCAGCCATTTGAACAAACAATATATAAAAGTATTTTCCTATTTTGAGTATTTTTTCCACAATTATGTGGAAATCTGTCCACAAACAAAAAAGCCACGATCCGAATGGATAGCGACTCTTCTTTCTATATCCTCACCATACCGTTCAAAAAAAACGGGAGCTTTTTTAATAGACTATGAGAGCAGGAAATTATTATCAAAACTATCGGGAGGTAAAACTCCTGGTAGTTCATTACCTCTTTATCTCTTATTTATCTCCTTAATCACTTATTCAACAACTTTTTAGCTCCATTCTTTGTTTAGATGAGATAAAAACTTTAATCCATAATCCATGAAAGTACATGAATACCAAGCAAAGGAAATTTTCTCCCAATATGAAATTCCGGTAGAACGGCATGTGTTATGTAATACACCCGATGAAGCAGTCAAAGCTTTCCGGCAATTAAGCACGGACCGAGTAGCTATCAAGGCTCAGGTACTGACTGGAGGACGTGGAAAGGCCGGAGGCGTAAAGTTGGCAAACAGTGAGGAACTAGTAAGACAACATGCTCAGGAAATCCTGAATATGACCATCAAGGGATTTCCCGTTACCCGGATTTTAGTCAGTGAAGCTGTGGAAATTGCAGCTGAATATTACGTCAGCTTTACCATTGACCGCAATGCACGTTCAGTTGTACTTATCATAAGTGCGGCAGGAGGAATGGATATTGAAGAAGTAGCCCGGAAAACACCGGAAAAAATCACCCGTTATCTTATCGATCCACTGATTGGACTCCCCAAATATCTGGCACAACGTTTTGCCTTCGCACTTTTTGAACAACCGGAGCAGGCTAAGCGCATGACCTCCATCCTGCAGGATCTCTATAAAGCCTTTATGGAAAGTGATGCTTCACTGGCAGAAATCAATCCGTTAGTATTGACACCCCAAGGTATACTTCTGGCTATCGATGCCAAAATGGTATTCGATGATGCAAAAGGACTCAGCTATGTACGCATGGATGGAAATATAGGTTGCATGGTAAACGGAGCCGGACTGGCAATGACTACAATGGATATGATTAAGCTTTACGGCGGTTCACCGGCCAACTTTCTGGATATCGGCGGCAGTTCAAACCCTGTAAAGGTTATTGAAGCCATGAAGTTATTACTGAATGACTCGAAAGTAAAAGCCGTTTTCATCAATATATTCGGCGGAATCACCCGTTGTGACGATGTAGCGATAGGATTAATACAGGCTTTTGATCAGCTGCAAACGGAAATACCCGTCATCGTAAGACTGACGGGAACCAATGAGAATATCGGCAGAAAACTATTAAAAGACAGTAACCGTTTTCAGGTAGCGGAAACCATGAATGAAGCTACCCTAATGGCAGTAAAATCAGTGAAAGGAGAAATATTATGAGCATACTCATCAATAAATCGACCCGCTTGTTGGTACAAGGTATTACGGGCAGGGACGGACATTTTCATGCTGCTAAAATGAAAGAATACGGCACACATGTAGTAGGCGGCACCTCTCCGGGTAAAGGAGGCAGTACTGTAGACGGACTTCCTGTATTCAACACCATGTACGAAGCTGTAGAGAAAACGCAGGCCAATGCTTCCATTATATTCGTCCCCGCCAACCATGCGGCAGATGCCATCATGGAAGCTGCAGATGCCGGAATCAAACTGATTATTTGTATCTCCGAAGGCATCCCTACTCTGGACGTGATCAAGGCTTACCGCTTCACCCAACTAAAGGGAGCAATGCTGATCGGTCCCAATTGCCCCGGTTTAATTTCACCGGAGAAAAGTCTGGCGGGTATTCTTCCCGGCAATGTTTTCAAAAAAGGAAATATCGGAGTGATCAGCCGTAGCGGAACTTTAACTTATGAGATCGTTTACCATCTCACTGTCAATGGCATGGGACAGTCCACTGCTATTGGTATGGGAGGTGATCCCGTGGTAGGTCTGTATTTTCGTGAACTGCTGGAAATGTTCCAGAATGATAAGAATACGGAAGCTATCGTCATGATCGGTGAGATTGGTGGCAATGCAGAAGAACTGGCGGCAGAGTATATACAGAAGCATGTGACAAAACCTGTTGTCGCTTTTATTGCCGGGCAATCAGCGCCTCCGGGAAAGCAAATGGGACATGCAGGAGCAATCATTTCCGGTAATTCCGGTTCTGCCGAAGAGAAAATTGCAGCACTCACGGCAGCAGGTATACGAGTGGCAAAAGAACCGGCAGAAGTTCCCATCTTATTAAAAGATTCACTTCCAAACAAATAACATAAACCTGTTGGCGAAATTTATTCATTTCTGTACAAAAATGAATAAATCTATGTTTTTTGTGTGTAATTTTTACCTCTTTTCTTTCTTGTCTTGTCACTTTCCCCACCCTCCCTCAGATACCTTCTGGATGGGGGTACAATGAGTCAGGGACTGAAAGGTATTCAGTCAGTGAGTGAAAGGCATTCAGTCCCTGACTGAATCAGATTCACTCAACGAGTCGGAGGAGTAGCTGAAGGGAAGGAAGATATTTACGAGTTTTTTGTAACTATAATTACCAACTGATGAAATATACAATGAATCATTATCTAACTCATATCGGAAAAGTAATGAATAAAAAAAGAGTGATAATGTGGTAAGGTGATAGGGTGATAAAGTGGCTGCGCTATATATCAAAGAGGCTTATCCCGCTATCACTTTATCACCCTACCACCTTATCACATTTTGTTCATATCCCGAAAGAAAGAAATTAATTCCGCCAACGGGTAACATAACTACATTTTAAATCAACTCATAACTGGCGCTCTGGATAGGCATATCCAGATTATGCAATACCTTTTCAAGCAGAATTCCCTCCCGGTTATCGTACTCATAGCCAAAAGTGGCACGGATACCCTGAAGGATAAATTGCGTGGCACGGTCCAAGGCAATAGGAAGGCTGTCACCTTGCAATAAGGCTCCGGTGATGACGCTCGTAAAGGTATCCCCCGTTCCCGGATAGTGAGCAGGCAGATAGGGACAGGTTATTTTCCAATAACGATCTCCTACCCGATTGTAGGCATATACCGAAGTCTTGTGACTTTCTCCATGGACAGGGACGCTTGTAATAATAACTACCTGAGGTCCGGCATCGGACAAAAGCCGAAGATAGGATTTCAGTTCTTCATCCGTATTATCCGCTTTATAAGGTTTATCCATCAGATAAAAAAGTTCGGTCAGATTCGGGGTTATCACATCGGCTTTTGCTGCCAGATGACGCATCTCCCGGATCATCGATTCATCAAAGTTTGTGTATAGCCGTCCGTTATCTCCCAATACGGGGTCAACTACCACCAAGCTGTCCGGCTGGCGGAAGTCATCAATAAAATCCGAAACAATCTGTACCTGACGCGGAGCTCCGAGATATCCTGTATAGAAAGCATCAAACTGTACATCCAGCTTTTTCCATTCGGCAATAATTCTAGGCATTTCATCCGTCAGGTCAAGAATAGAGAACTCCGGATATTGCGTATGACTGGAGAGCACAGCCGTAGGTAAAGGGCAAACCTGAAAGCCCATGGAAGACAAAATCGGAATTACAACTGTAAGGGATACACGCCCAAAACCAGACAGGTCATGAACGGCAGCTATTCTCTTTACTTTATTTGTATACATTTTGGTTACTACATTTTTCTTTCACATAAAAAACTCCCCGCAAAGATAATCTTACGGGGAGTAAACAACAAGCCAAAAGAGAAAATGTTTGATTCAATTAAAGTTTAGGAATTAAGCTAATGCAAGTATCAGTATTTGTGCAGTAAGCACACGTAAAAACATGGTAAGCGGATAAACAGTGGCATATCCCACCGCAGGAGCATCACACGAAGTCAGATCATTGGAATACGCCAACGCGGGCGGATTCGTGGTTGAGCCACCCAATACTCCGATCAACGTATAATAGTTCAATTTAAAGACATATCGTCCGACAAGCCCGGCTATCAGCAAAGGAACAATAGTTATGATAACACCATAACCTACCCAGACATAGCCACCGTCATAAATCACCGTTTCCACAAATCCTTTACCGGCACCCAATCCCACACAAGCCAGGAAAAGGGAAATTCCTATCTCACGCAGCATCAGATTGGCACTCATGGTAGTATAAGTAATCATTTTGTACTGAGGGCCGAAGCGACTGATCAGAATGGAAACAATAAGAGGTCCACCCGCCAATCCTAACTTTACCGGCTGGGGAATACCCGGAAATACGAAAGGCGTACTACCCAGGATACATCCTAACGCTATCCCCAGGAATATAGGTATCAGATTAGGATGATCCAAGCGTTTCATTGAATTTCCCAATACTTTTTCCGCATGACTGACCGCCAGCTCGCTACCAACAATAGTAACACGGTCGCCCATCTGTAATTGTAATTGCGGAGCAGCAACCAAGTCCACTCCCGAACGATTCACACGGGTAATACTGGCTCCGAAATTATTACGTATCTTCAATTGGGAAAGCATCTTTCCATTCAGTTCAGGTTTCGTTATCAAGATACGACGGGAAATCAGTTTCTTATCCAATTGCTCCCATTGCATATCAATCTGCTTACCGAAGAAGACGCTAATAGCTTCAATATCTTTAGGGGTAGAGATAACCAAAATTTTATCATTCAGATGCAATACCGTATCTGAATTAGCCAATTCCGTTTCTTGCCCGTCATGATACCGTACACGCGAAATCACAAAATCACGGTTCATCAGCGGACGTATATCTTTTATCTTTTTCCCGTCGATAGCTTCATTACGGATTTCAAACGAAATAGGACGCACAGTGAGTTCCTGTATGTGTCCGAGTCCACGTTCAGCTTCCGCCTCTTCTGTCTTGGTATTGATACGCAAAATATATTTCAAGGCTATCAATGACAAGATAATACCGACTACACCCAGCGGATAAGCAACCGCATATCCCAATGCTATCTCAGGGGCATCTATTCCGTTCAAATCACTGTTTGCCTGCTGGGCAGCTCCAAGTCCCGGAGTATTTGTTACCGCACCGGAAAGGATACCGACCATAGTAGTGATAGGCGTACCCGTGACAAAATGTAATATAATCGTGATGACTACTCCCAGAAAAACGACCAGCATAGCCAACAGATTCAAGGTAAGTCCGCCTTTTTTGAAAGCAGAAAAGAAACCGGGTCCCACTTGCAACCCTATGGAGTAAACAAACAAGATCAGACCGAACTCTTTCATAAAATGAAGCAAGTGTTCATTCAGAGTCATATCAAAATGCCCGAATACAATACCCACAAAAAGTATCCATGTGATACCTAATGAAACTCCCGCCACTTTGATTTTAGCCAGCATGATGCCAAATGCTATCACAAGTGAAAGGATCAGTACGGAATGAGCCACTCCTCCACCCCAAAGATCAGGGTATCCTTCAAAAAGGTTCTTCAATAGTTCCATAACTTAAAGCATATATAATTTTATCTTCATATAATCCGTTTAAAGTCTCCCCGGAGAAATCACTTCTACGGGGAGACGCACACATTGAAACATAACTAAATCATAGTGGCATATTGCCGTGCTTTTTAGGTGGGTTGCTCTGACTCTTGTTATGCGTCATTTCTAACGCCTGAATCAGCTTATACCGGGTATCACGAGGCATGATAATCTCATCAATAAAACCACGCTCGGCAGCCCGATACGGATTAGAAAACTTAAATTCATATTCCTGGATCAGACCGGATTTTTCTTCCGGTGTAACATTTCTATATAATATATTCACAGCACCTTCGGCTCCCATCACAGCTATTTCAGCCTGCGGATAGGCCAGATTGATGTCTGCCCCTGTCTGTTTGCTGGACATCACAATGTACGCACCGCCATAAGCCTTACGGGTTATCAGGGTAATTTTAGGGACAGTAGCTTCTGCATAAGCATAGACGATTTTTGCCCCGTGACGAATGATGCCATTATGCTCCTGCGTCACGCCAGGCAGGAAGCCCGGTACATCTTCGAAGGTAATCAACGGAATGTTGAAGCAGTCGCAAAAACGGATGAAACGTGCAGCCTTATCGGAAGCGTCTATATCCAGCACACCAGCCAGATAAGCCGGCTGGTTGGCTACAACTCCTACCGAACGACCATTCAGACGGGCGAAGCCAACCACAATATTCTTTGCAAAATGGGGCATCACTTCAAAGAAATATTGGTTATCCATAACCGGCTCTATTATATCCTTAATGTCATAAGGAATGTTCGGGTCTTCCGGAATCACAGTTTGAAGCTCTTCTGCCTGACGTCTGGCATCATCCGTACAAGGAATAAGCGGAGCATCCTCCATATTATTGGAAGGCAGGAAGCTGAGCAATTCGCGTATGGCCAGCATGGTTTCTTCTTCAGTGTTACACATGAAGTGAGTAACGCCACTCTTACTGCTATGTGCATAGGCTCCACCCAACTCTTCCTTGTCCACTTCTTCATGCGTAACCGTTTTCACTACATCCGGCCCTGTGATGAACATATGGCTTTTCTCTTTCACCATAAAAATAAAATCCGTCAATGCAGGTGAATAACAGGCACCGCCGGCACATGGGCCCAGAATAGCTGAGATTTGAGGAATCACCCCGGAAGCAATCGTATTCTGATAGAAAATAGAAGCATATCCTGACAAACTGCCGACACCTTCCTGAATACGGGCACCTCCCGAATCATTCAGAGCAATAACCGGAGCGCCATTTTTGAGTGCCAGTTGCTGTACTTTCACTATTTTCGCCGCATTAGTCTCACTCAAAGAACCGCCATGCACCGTAAAGTCATAGGCGTACACAAATACCGGACGACCGTCAATCTTGCCATAACCGGTCACCATGCCATCACCCGGAATCTGTTTTTTCTCCATTCCGAAATTGGTGCAACGGTGATTTACAAACTTGTCCAACTCATTGAATGTCCCTTTATCCAGCAAGGCTTCTATGCGTTCGCGTGCGGTCATCCGCCCGGCAGCATGTTGTTTTTCTATCTTATCAATGCCTCCACCCTGCGAGGCACGCTTATTAAGTTCTTCAAACTGATTATATATTTCTGTCCTTTCCATACTTATTCTTCATTTATAATATCCAATGTCATTAAAATCTGGTTACTGCTCACTGAATCACCTTCCGCCACCAAGATTTCTCTCACTACACAGTCCGAATTGACCTTATAGTTGCTTTGCATTTTCATAGCTTCAAGCACCACTACAATATTTCCCGCCGACAAACGGTCACCTTTCTGTACAGGAATCTTCATAACTTTACCCGGCATCGGAGCAATAATCTTATCGTCCTGTCTCTCTTCTCCTCCTTTTCGCATACGCAAGTATTTCACCTGGGTATCTGCTATATCCACATGATAAGAGCGATAGAACAAATTCACATCATAGCTTTTTCCTCCTTCACCGCGGATGACTTCCGTATTGTAAGAATTTCCGTCGTGTAAGATGGAGCAGCTGCCGTTTTCTGCCATGGCAATATCCACATCGTAGATTCTTCCATCAACATTCAACCGGACTTTATTATCTTCTTTACTGACCAACGTCACGTCGGCAACGCGGTTTCCAATATGTATTTCCATTAACTACTTCCTCCCTCTTTAAATACGTAAAACTCCTTTTTGCAAACCGAACTCACGCCAGCGACTGATAGGACGACCATCAGACGATTGCGTGGAAGAATTCTCTTCCAGGTTCATCAGGTAATCTATATAAGCGGCAATCATGGCAATATTCTCAATTTCTTCATTATTACTGTTAGGACGCTGCAACATACGCGTGTTTTTCTCGATAAACAGCGTGTTGTATTCTCCCTTTACGAAATCGGGGTTGTGCATGATACGCTTCAGATAAGTAAGATTGGTCTTCAATCCGGTAATTTTATACTCATACAGCACACGGCGCATACGCTCAATGGCATACTGCCGATTGGTGGCCCATACGATCAGTTTTCCGATCATGGGATCATAATAGATAGGAATCTCATACCCTTCGTAAACATAGCTATCGATTCGGACACCGATACCGTTCGGTTCAGCCAATAACTTAATGATTCCCGGAGACGGCATGAAATTATTCTCTGTATCTTCCGCACAGATACGACATTCGATAGCATGTCCCCGCTGAAACAAATCTTCCTGTTTAAGATGCAACGGATAACCGGCTGCAATCATGATCTGTTCTTTCACTAAGTCCACACCCACCACTTCTTCGGTAATGGGATGTTCCACTTGCAAACGGGTGTTCATTTCCAGGAAATAGAAATGACGGTGCTTATCCACCAGAAATTCGATAGTACCTGCACCCGAATAGTTCACTGCTTTGGCGGCAGCCACAGCCTTCTCTCCCATCTCTCTGCGTAATTCCGGAGTGAGGAAGGGAGATGGACTTTCCTCCACAATTTTTTGATTTCTACGCTGAACAGAACATTCGCGATCGAATAAATGAATCACATTGCCATGATTATCACCCAATACCTGAAATTCAATATGATGGGGTTCCTCCACAAATTTCTCCAGATATACCGTATCGTCACCAAAAGCAGACATAGACTCCGAGCGGGCGGTATTGTAAGCCTCAACCACTTCATCCTCACTATGTATCAGTCGCATACCTTTTCCACCACCACCCATAGAGGCTTTCAGCATCACGGGATAGCCGATCTTATTACATATCATCACAGCCTCCCCGGCACTCTGCAAGGGTTGTTCCGTACCGGGAACTACCGGTACTCCGGCTGCAATCATGTGTTTACGGGCTGAGATTTTATCACCCATCGCTTCCATTGTTTCGGCAGAAGGCCCGATAAAAATAATGCCTTCTTCTTTGCAACGACGGGCAAAGTCGGCATTTTCAGATAAGAAACCATATCCGGGATGGATGGCATCCGCTTCATGCTGCCGGGCAGCACGAATTATATTCTCTATATTCAAATAACTGTCTCTGGAAGCTGCCGGACCTATCAAACAGGCTTCATCGGCATACATGACGTGTTTTGCTGCACGATCCGCTTCCGAATAGACAGCTACTGTACGTATTCCCATCTCTTTGCAGGAACGCATTACACGTACAGCAATCTCGCCTCTATTGGCAATCAATACTTTTTTAATCATTGTTCTTCTTGTTTATCGCAAAGGGGTGCATCACATACATCCATAACAATACCCTCTTTGACTGCCGTCAGACAGTCATGACATAAACAGCCCGGATAATTCTTTTGCAAATAAGCACGTTGCTGCTCATTCAGTCGTACCGTAGCGCAATGGCATGACAAAATCCGATCGTGCATACACTCAAAGGTTGCACCACAACGCGGACATACCTTTTTCATAGGCATCCCTTTCGCATTAATTAAATTAAAACAATTATACGTTCGTACTGTTCCCCTAATCCCACGAGTAGCAACAGACTTTAACGAATGGCAGGTCTTCTGACTGACTCCCTCTCTGATTCCTTCCCGGCCTCCAATTCACAGCCAGTGGCTAAAGTATTTATCAAGAAAGTTATGGAGCTTCACAGCAGCGGGACTGTCCGGGATTTACACCCGATTCCCTTTTAATCCAAATGAAAGAAATGTTCATCCGAAACCAATTCGGGGCAAAGATAGTGGAAATTATCATTGGAGATGCTTTTTAAAACAAAAAATATAAGCAGGGAATATTTTTTTCTATCATCCGTTGGATTATAGATTTTATTTCTAACTTTGTCAGCGATAACGGTTTCCAAATCACCGCAAGCGTGAAACGGAATTAAAAGGGAATCCTGTGAAAATCAGGGACTATCCCCGTAGCTGTAAGTTTCATCTCCCTACCATGTGGAGAAAAGATTGTGGCATTCTTTAGCCACTGGTCCTGCAAAGACCGGGAAGGCGCCACAACGGAAACAAGTCAGAAGACCTGCCGATATCTGTAATCATTCAGGCTTTCGGGTGAAAAGCAATAGAGTGTATCCTCCAAGATTCATTTTATTACTTACTCTCCTTATTTTGCCGTTTGATTTAGTATAGCTAACTAAACAAGGAATATTTATTTGTTAAATCTTAAATTACAGGTATGATCAATTCGGAGACTTTCATCGTCAAAAGAGATGGGAAAAAAGAAGCGTTTTCACTTGATAAGATCAAGAACGCAATTAGTAAAGCATTTTTATCTGTCGGCAGTTTTGCCACACAAGATGTGATCACCAACATACTCAGCCGCGTGAACATCAGTGATGGAACCAGTGTAGAAGATATACAGAACCAAGTAGAAGTGGCACTGATGGCTGAACACTATTACAGTGTAGCAAAAGCGTTCATGCTATACAGACAGAAACATCTGGAAGACCGGGAAGTACGTGACAAGCTCCGTTTTCTAATGGATTACTGCGATGCCTCCAACCCTGCCACCGGTAGCAAGTATGACGCTAACGCCAATGTGGAAAATAAAAATATAGCCACACTGATAGGCGAACTCCCCAAATCGAACTTCATCCGTCTGAACCGCCGTTTGCTGACTGACCGCCTGAAGGACATGTACGGCAAGGAACTTTCAGACCGCTACATCGAATTGCTGAACCAACACTTCATATACAAGAATGATGAAACCAATCTTGCCAATTATTGCGCAAGCATCACCATGTATCCGTGGCTGATCAGCGGAACCGCATCCGTAGGCGGTAACTCCACGGCACCCACCAATCTGAAGTCTTTCTGCGGAGGATTCATCAATATGGTATTTATCGTATCGAGTATGCTCAGCGGCGCCTGCGCCACACCGGAATTTCTGATGTATATGAATTATTTCATAGAAAAAGAATACGGAGAAGATTACTATAAACATCCGGAACAACTTGCCGACCTTTCCTCCAAACAAAGAACCATAGATAAAATAATCACCGATTGTTTTGAACAGATCGTATATTCCATCAATCAACCTACGGGGGCACGGAATTTTCAGGCAGTATTCTGGAATGTGGCTTACTATGATCAATATTATTTCAACAGCCTTTTCGAGCATTTTGTCTTCCCGGACGGAAACGCTCCCCATTGGGAATCATTGAGCTGGTTGCAAAAGCGCTTCATGAAGTGGTTCAATAAGGAACGTACCAAAGCCATTCTTACCTTCCCCGTAGAAACAATGGCTTTGCTGACCAAAGACGGAGATGTATTGGATAAGGAATACGGTGACTTCACGGCCGAAATGTATGCGGAAGGGCACTCTTTCTTTACATATATGAGTGATAATGCCGACTCGTTAAGTAGCTGTTGCCGCTTGCGTAATGAAATACAGGATAACGGATTTAGTTACACCCTGGGAGCAGGCGGCGTATCTACCGGATCAAAAAGCGTGTTGACTATCAACCTGAACCGTTGCATCCAGCATGCAGTGAAATCCGGATTGCTTTATCATTTCTTCCTTGAAGAGGTAGTAGATCTGGTACACAAAGTACAACTGGCCTATAACGAAAACCTAAAGCATCTGCAAAGCAAAGGAATGTTGCCTTTATTCGATGCCGGATACATCAATATGGGACGCCAATATCTGACAATCGGTGTAAACGGGCTGGTGGAAGCCGCTCAATTCATGGGAATTGAAATCAACGATAATCCTAAATATGAAGCTTTTGTGCAGGAGATTCTGGGAATAGTTGAAAAATACAATAAGAAATATCGAACGAAAGATATACTCTTTAACTGCGAAATGATACCGGCTGAAAATGTAGGTGTGAAACATGCCAAATGGGACAAAGAAGCCGGTTTCCAGACATTCCGCGAGTGCTATAACAGCTATTTCTACATTGTAGAGGATGAGTCGCTGAACGTCATTGATAAGTTCCGTATGCATGGACACAGGTATATAGAGCATCTGACGGGTGGTTCGGCACTCCATATGAATTTGGAAGAACATCTAAGCAAAGAGCAATACAGACAATTACTTCGGGTAGCCGCCACTGAGGGCTGCAATTACTTTACTTTCAATATACCTAACACGGTTTGCAACGAATGCAACCACATTGACAAAAGATACTTGAAAGAGTGTCCGGAATGTCATAGCCAAAACGTGGACTATCTGACCCGCGTCATCGGCTATATGAAGCGAATCAGCAATTTCTCTCAAGCTCGGCAAAAGGAGGCTGCCCGAAGGTATTATGCTGAAGTACACTGATTACGACATTGTTTTCCAAGAGATACCGGATGAGGTGACATTGGCAATCAACCTGTCCAATTGCCCGAACAGGTGCAAAGGTTGCCACAGTCCTTATCTCCAACAAAATGTCGGAGAGCTATTGACAGAAGAAAACCTTTCCATACTTTTACAAAAGTATGGAAAGGCTGTTACGTGTGTTTGCTTTATGGGCGGAGATGCGGATCCTTATGATGTAGCATATTTCGCAGATTTCCTGCAAAGGCAACAGATCGCTCCGGTGAAAGTAGGCTGGTATTCCGGAAAACCGAAATTACCTGCAGAATTCCCCATACAGAATTTTCAATATATCAAACTCGGGCCCTATCTGGAAAATCGCGGCAACCTGAAGTCCGAACATACCAACCAGCGGCTTTATAAGATTACACAGGAAAAAATGGATGATATTACCTACCGATTCCGACAGTGAAAAACATTCTTTTGACAACAAATTCCTCAAAATATAAAAGTTATCTCTATATTTGCCCACTGAGATCTTAATGAGGAATAGAAAACAGGAGCAAAAAGATATATGAAAGAGAAGCCAAATATTGACTGTGAGAAATATCGCCAGATTGCGCAAATGGCTAAAATGGGTTGGTGGGAATCGGACCTGAAAAATCGCCAATATATTTGTTCAGACTTTATCATTGACTTACTCGGACTTGAAAGCAACCGGATCAGTTTCGAAGATTTCCACGGAAGAATACGGGAAGACCATCGGGAACGGCTCAGAAATGAATACTTTTCGCTCACAAACATAGAAACCTATGAGCAAATGTTCCCCATCCAGGCAAAAGATGGAGATATATGGGTATATTCTAAAATAAGTTTCAAACAACCGGATGAAGAAGGTTATAGAAATATGATAGGATATCTGCAATGCATAGATAACCGTACTGGAGAGATGAATGAGAACATTGATTTCCTTCAGGTAAATAGTTTACTTTATCAACAAAACAGTATTTCCTATTCATTGCTCGCTTTTCTACAATCGGATGATATTACACAGATTATCAATAAAATATTGGCAGATCTCCTCAAACAGACCAAAGGAGACCGCACCTATATATTTGAGATAAACAGAGAACATAAAGTGCAAAGTTGCCTTTATGAAGCAACAGCCGAAGGAATATCCCAGGAACTGGATTTCTTACAGAATGTACCTTGGGATGATTCTCTCTGGTGGGATCGCCAAATCTCAGAAAAGAAATCAATCATTCTGAATACATTGGACGATATGCCACCTGAGGCAAAAGTTTACCGTGATACCTTGGAGGTGCAAGATATTAAATCAGTAATGGTGGTTCCTCTCCTATCGAAAGATAAGGTATGGGGGTATATGGGCATCGATATGGTCAGAACGCACCGCAGCTGGAGTAACATCGACCATCAATGGTTTTCGTCTTTAGGAAACATCATCAGCATTTGCCTCCAATTACGTAAAGCGGAACTTCAGGCTAAAGAGGATCGCCTCGCATTGGATCACAGTGAAAAAATTCTTCGCAATATTTATAAGAATCTGCCAGTAGGTATCGAGCTTTACGACAAAGACGGGTATCTGGTAGATATGAATGATAAAGAACTTGAAATATTCGGCTTGGCGGATATGAAGGAAGCACTGGGGGTATCACTGTTTGAGAATCCCAATATCCCCGAAGACGTGAAAGAAAAATTGCGTGCCAGAGAAAATGTGGACTTCTCGATCAATTATGATTTCTCAAAGATCGACCGATACGTCACAAGTCGAAGAAAAGATATTATCAATCTTCAAACCAAGGTGGCTCTGCTTTACGATTCACAAAATCAATTCAGCAATTACCTGTTTATCAATATAGATACAACAGAAACCACCAGTGCATACACCAAAATACAAGAGTTTGAACATCTGTTCCTCTTAATAGGTGACTATGCCAAAGTAGGTTTTGCCCATTTTAATGTAATGACGAGAGACGGGTATGCCCAGGATACATGGTATCGGAATTTAGGTGAAAAAGAAAACACTCCCATGCCCCAGGTTATCGGAGTATATTCACATGTGCACCCGGAAGATTGCGCTGTCCTGAAACAATTTGTAGATCAGGTTAAAGAAGGGAAAGCCACAAGTTTAAGTAAAGAAGTACGCGTTAACAGAGGTAACGGAAAATATTCGTGGACCAGTATAAACGTAATGGTTAGGGATTATCGTCCTCAGGATGGAGTTATTGAAATGCTGTGTATCAACTATGATATCACTCCCTTGAAAGAGACAGAACAGAAGCTGATCATTGCCCGTGACAAAGCCGAAGAACTGGATCGTTTGAAATCTGCTTTCCTTGCTAATATGAGTCATGAAATACGTACTCCGCTCAACTCTATCGTTGGTTTTTCCAGTCTGCTGGCAGAAACAGACGACAGGGAAGAACGCCAGGAATATATCAAAATAGTAGAAACAAACAATGAATTGCTTCTGCAACTGGTTTCTGATATTCTCGATCTTTCGAAGATAGAGTCCGGAACATTCGATTTCGTACGCTCCGATCTGGATGTAAACGAAAGCTGCATGAAAATCATCAAGTCGCTGGAGATGAAAGTACCGGAAACTGTAGACCTGGTCTTTGAGAAGTATATGCCCGATTGTCATATTTATACAGACAAAAACCGATTCATGCAAGTCATAACCAATTTCATAAACAATGCATTGAAGTTTACGAAGCAAGGCACTATAGCTTTGGGATATGAACAGACGGCACCCCACGAAATAAAATTCTATGTACGTGATACAGGTGTCGGGATTCCCAAAGAGAAAATTGATAGCATATTCGAACGGTTTGTGAAACTTAATACTTTTGTACAGGGCACCGGTCTTGGACTTTCCATCTGCAAAAGTTTAGTATCTCAGATGGGAGGAAAAATCGGAGTGGAATCAACTGAAGGAGAAGGTTCATGCTTTTGGTTTACTCATCCGTATTAATCATTTTATTTTGTACCTTTGCGCCCGATTTATATTAGAGACGCAACCATCATGCAACAGAATACACAACGACCGGTAAGTTCGATAGCTTATCCGATATTGACCGCATTAAGTATTTCTCATTGTCTGAACGACTTATTGCAATCCGTCATAACCGCCACATATCCGCTTTTCAAAGAGGACTTAACGTTGAGTTTTGCACAAATCGGATTGATTACGCTGGTTTATCAGATGTCCGCATCGGTGTTCCAACCCGTATTCGGATTATTTTTTGATAAGCGCCCGTTTGCCTGGACACTACCGATGGGGATGTTGTTCACTATGACCGGATTGTTGAATCTGGCCTTTTCCACAAATCTTTATTGGGTATTGTTCTCAGTGTTCATCATAGGTATAGGTTCTTCCGTACTTCACCCGGAAGCATCGCGCATCACTTCGCTCGCCTCCGGAGGCAGAAGAGGCCTGGCACAATCCCTGTTTCAGGTGGGTGGCAACCTGGGAGGATCATTGGGTCCGTTACTGGTAGCTTTAATTGTAGCGCCTTATGGCAGACACAACATCGCATTATTCGCAATTTTATCAGTGATAGCAATCATGGTAATGATACCTGTCGGCAAATGGTACAAAAGATACATTACCCGGATGAAACGTGACCATATTGCCCTACAACCTCATATGCAGATGCCTTTGCCTATGGAAAAAACGGTTCTTTCCATTTCTATCCTGCTGATACTTATCTTCTCCAAATATATTTATATGGCAAGCTTAAGCAGCTATTACACTTTCTATCTGATTGATAAATTCGGAGTAAGTGTACAGGACTCCCAACTTTACCTCTTTGTGTTTCTTGTGGCTACAGCCATCGGTACACTAATGGGTGGTCCTATCGGAGATCGTATCGGAAGAAAGTATGTCATCTGGGGTTCCATCCTCGGTGCCGCACCTTTCAGTATGCTGATGCCTCATGTTGGCTTGCTTGCCACAATTATTATGAGTTTCTGTGTCGGCCTGGTTCTTTCATCTGCTTTCCCCGCCATCCTGTTATATGCGCAGGAGCTATTACCCAGTAAACTGGGACTGATTTCCGGATTATTTTTCGGATTTGCTTTCGGAGTGGCAGGTATTGCTTCGGCTGTATTGGGAAATATGGCGGATAAGTTCGGCATCGAAGCTGTTTATAATGTCTGCGCTTATATGCCGTTACTCGGATTGGTTACCTGGTTTTTGCCTGATCTGAAGAAAAACCGTAAGCAAATACCTGATTAGTATGAAGAAACTTATAAAATCATCCAAATGGGCAAGACGGATCAAATGGTCTATCCTGACCGGCACAATCCTCATCTTTGCAGTAATAGTTTGCGCTAATTACGCAGTACGCCATACAGCAAAAGCGTTTATATATCAGAATATCGATTCTATTCCCCAGAATAAAGCAGGTCTTCTGCTTGGAACCTCAAAACTATTACGTTCCGGACTTCCCAACCAATACTTCCAGAATAGAATACAGGCAACGGTAGACTTATATAAAGCTGGTAAAATAGAAGTGGTTGTAATCAGTGGTGACAACAGTCGCGAAGGTTATAATGAACCGGAAGATATGAAGTCGGAGCTGATGTTACGCGGTATTCCTGAAGATAAGATTTATCTGGATTATGCAGGATTCCGCACTTTAGATTCCGTAGTTCGCATGGAAAAGATTTTCGGACAGAAAAGCTTCACAATCATATCGCAGAAATTTCATAACCAGCGTGCCATTTACATTGCGCATGCCAAAGGATTACAGGTCGTAGGATACAATGCCGAAGACGTGAATGCCTACAGTGGTTTCAAAACACAACTCCGGGAGAAGTTTGCCAGAGTTAAGCTCTTTCTGGACTTGTGGACCGGCAAAAATCCGAAGTTTCTGGGAGAACCGGTAATCATTCAGTAACTTCCCACCCATCATACCTATAAGTGGTTAGGCACAAAGAAACATTTCATTATTTGTGGGTATTTCATAAACCCCTCTGATGCCGTTACTTTGCAACCGTACAAATTAAACCATTTTATAGCATGAAGAAAATAGGAATATTTTATGGTTCCTCAACCGGAACTACACAAGGCATTGCCGAAACAATTGCTTCTAAACTAGGTGTCCCCGCATCCGATGTAATCGATGTCAGCAAAATGAATGCCGACATGGTAAAGGAATATGAAGCTCTTCTCTTAGGAACTTCTACCTGGGGTGACGGTGAACTGCAGGATGACTGGTATAATGGCGTTAAAGTGTTGAAGGAATCAGACTTGAAAGAAAAAACAATTGCTCTGTTCGGTTGTGGTGATTCCGAATCTTATTGCGATACATTCTGCGATGGCATGGGTATCATATACGAAGACATCAAGGATTCCGGCTGCACCATCATCGGTAAAGTATCTGCAAAAGATTATTCTTTCTCCTCCTCTATTGCTGTTATCGACGGTATGTTTGTCGGACTTGCTCTTGATGACATCAACGAAAGTGATAAGACGGAAGAACGTATCGACGCTTGGGTGAACGACATAAAAAATCACTTGGCATAATTTTCTCTTATTCCATAGCCTTATGACAATATCTGACATTAACCCGGTAGAATTGAAAGAGAAGATTTTATACTCGGGGCAATGTTAGATTATGATATATGTGCGCAATGCGAACGGTACTGTGAAAGAAAAGTCCGATGCGCTTGATTAATTTTGCATGTGTTTAGTTAGTTGTTTTTTGTAAAAAATGCCTGCGGATTCCGTAGGCATTTTTATTATATCATCCGAAAATAGAAAGATAATCAGGCATAGCTATGCATACCGCCCAGTAGATAATTTACTCCGAAGTAAGTCATCAGCACCGTAAGGAAAGCCAACACCATATAAGCATGGAAAAACCGGGGTTGCCGGAAGACGGCAAGCGATGGTCCGTGGAATGCCGCACCATAGATTAAAAAGGTGATCAAAGCCCAGACTTCTTTCGGGTCCCAGGCCCAATAGCGCCCCCATGAAACATTTGCCCACACAGCACCAATAAAAATTCCCGCCCCCAGACAAAATACTGCCGGATAGAGCATCAACCGACTGAAAAGCATCAATTGCTCTACACGAACCTTACACTGTTCCTGAATCTCCGAATCGATTGCCTTTTTTCGCCAGCCTCCTATGCAGAATGCCAGTAATCCATTTAGCATCATAAAGGCAAACAATGCATAAGATACCATAATCAGAGAAACATGGATACTTAACCAAGGAGACAGCAACACAGGCATCAGAGGAGTGATCTGAGGATTGTTCTGCCCAAGATAAGCCACTAACAAGGCAAAACCCGAAATGAGCAATCCAAAAGGCAACGTAAAAGAGAAGCGACGCCGGAATATGCATGCAAGCAGAAGTGTACACAGTGCCATAAACTGCATGGTTTCATATCCATTGCTCAGTGGAATACGCCCGCCAATATACCACCGCAAACAGTAACCAAAAAGTTGAAAAAGAAATGCTGCATAAAGTGCAACTGTAAAAACTCTCCATGCCTTACCTGCCGAACGATGCATGCTGCAATAAAGTAAATAAAAAAATGCCAGCATCCCTACAGTCAGATTGAACATGAACAACAGTTTGCTGAATGGAATGCGATTGTACAATATTTCAGCCTGTACCTTTACGTCAGACAGTGGTTTTATACTCCCATCTTCCGGTAAAGTACGGATAAGCATTCCACTCCGTAGCATCAGTATCAATCCTACCTTTTCATCCGTTTCCATAATAGCCTTTTCCAACGAAGTCATTTTCATGTGTGGCTTTTGTCCGACCTTCCAAAACTCCTGCAAGCGATAGTTTTGTCCATCAAACAAATCAGTAAGACGGGCATAGGAAGAAGGTAATCGGAGTAAATGACGAAGTTCCGCACTCTTTATATAAATCATCGGTTCATTCTGCCAAACCTCCGGACGGAGTAACCAACCTCCGACAACCTGTTCGGGTGTCATGCCACCATAAGAAGGTTTCCCGGTCAGTTTCAATACAAAGTCCCGTGCAAGTGTATTAAAAGGTACTACGCGATCATGATAAATCACTTGTTTGGAAGCCAGACTATCCGCCTGTCTGAGTGCAAGTGCCGGAAGGCTTCTGTTTTCTGCTTGCACCACCATTCCCGTAGCCATGAGCAACCACACAAACATTCCCCCTTTTCGAAGCAACGGATGCCTGAGCAATCTACGGAATTCCCCACTATGACTGACAAGCATCCACAACATGGAAATACCCAGCAAAATATATCCTGCATACGTAATTCCTATTCCCCACGGATCATAATTCACCGACAACCAGCTCCCCTCCTTATCATCATCAAAAGAAGACTGGTAAAAACGATACCCCTGACGAGAGAGGATACGATTCATGGAAACAGGTTTCGCACCACGGATATAGCTGACATAATCTGCCGGAGCTTCCGTCCCCGGATAATACTCCACCCGGAAACTGTCCAGACACAATGTGAATGGTAATTCGATCACCCGCTTACTGTCTTGGTCTATGAAAGTTCCCACCTCAGTGCCTACAGTGAGATGCATATATCCTTTTTTGCTGCATGAAAATGTAATCATGGCTCCCACCAAGATAACGAGGAAGGAGCCATGCAACAACAATGCCGGGAGATGCCGCCACAACTGCCGCTCAATCAACACGACAACTGCCAATGCGGCAAGTACTCCCCACAAACAACAAAACCAAACTGTATGATAAACATACTTTTCTACAAACTCTGTTCCGTGTACATGCTCCACAAAGGTCACCACAGCGAGCAAAGCCACCAGACAGATATATAAAAAGACGAGACTTTTCTTCAAATTAAAAAGGTGCATATTCTTTATTCTTCAAAGCCTTAACTCCCATACATTCCATTTCGATCAACCAGCCGGGACGACATACAGGCGCATGTACAAATACTTTAGGAGTATCCGGGAAACGCTTGTCATACATACTCTTCACAACTGCATAGTCTGCAATGTCACGCAGGTAAACAATCATATGTCCCAAATCATCAAATGTGCACTCCGCCTCTTTCAGCAAGGCTTCTACATTTTCCCACATCCGTTCCGTCTGCCTGCGGATGTCGCCGGGGTATACCACTTCCCCTTTATTGTTGATACTTGCCGTACCTGAAATAAACACTTGACGCCGGTCACCGTAATCGACATACGTTCCGCGTTCAAAGCTGACACCATACTCATAAGTAGGATTCAGATGCGTAGGAGCATAAAGGAAGTGTATCTGTTCCGGCTTTAAACCTGCCACAGCATAGGTATCCATTTGCACCAATACTTTAGGATCAGCATGACGTCCGCCGATACCTGTACTGGCAATATAGTGTGTCTTTTCCGTCAAATTCTGAGTAACGAAAACCTCATTACGTGCCTTTACCACACCGGCATAATTCACATCCACATTCTGTACGAAGAACCAGGTACGGATACAGTTATCCGCCAATTTACATCCTTGTTCCATAAGTTGCATCACGTAGTCATTCAGCAACAAACGGGTCTGGTATTCAGAATTTGCAGCACGATTGAAAACACTGCCTCCCCACAGGTGGCGGTACGCATTGTGCTTTACTTCAAACAGTCCGTTGTGCAGCACTTGTGTCTGCACATTGGTCTGTAAATAAGCCCACAAAGCTATTTTCGTCCCATCCAAAGGGGGTTGCTCTACCACGGAAAGAGCACAGTCGGAACTTTCGGTAGTGATAGCCAGCAGGAGGTCAGCCTGATTGGCGGTATCACTCAGGAAATAACGTTTAAACACAGCCATGGCACCTTTCAATTCACCTGCAAGCAAATCATTGTAGGCATTGACTACTGCATTTAACTGTTCCTCATAAGTGTCTTCCGGCCGAATAGAGTGAATCATTACATGAAACTCTGAAACGCCTTCTTTTACTTCATATTTAAAAATCTCGGTTAATGTATTCTCTGATTGGTTGGTTGTTTTTTTGTTGTTCATTTCCAATATCGTTTACTCGTTATTCAAAAAAATACCTTCGTTTATCCAATTATCTATCAGTTTCAATAAGGGTTGCTCATCTTCTGACAGCATATCGGTATGGTTCATACTCGTATCACCAGCCCTGTTCAAGACCAAATGTAGAAAACTCTCTTCTGCACTGCCGGGCTTCACCAATAGTATATCACTATTCTTATGCGCCGGCTGGTTGACCAACGCATGATAGCTCTTACCCTCCGTCAGAAATAAATTACCCGATGCAGAACCGGTCTGCCCATGGCACGCTACACATCTTTTATCGAAAACCTGTGACTGGATGGAACTGAACATACCCACGTCCAGTGTTCCCACATCCATTAATATAGTATCTGTAATAGCTGCGAGTTCTTCATCTTCCATCGTCTTAAATTCGACAATGCATTCGCGCAAACGACTGATCACACACAATTTGAGTGATTTCACATCATCACTGATACCTCCCAGTGTCATAACGATATCTGTTCCGTCGGTTACATTGACTGGCAGTGATTTCGTTATAACGGCGTATTCACTTTTATCATTGAAGCCTGCCACAACGACACTATAATCATCCGTCCAATTGCTGATACCACTGAAACGACCTGTCAACTTTAGGACGCGGCCGCCACGCTGCACCTCTATCTCCTTCTCATAGATTCTTCCATCATCACATGAACAGAAGCAGAGTGTCATCCAGATAGCAGCAAAGAATAATATACATTTCTTCATAACTACTCTCTTTGTTTTTTAGAAAGTATATTGCAGCATTACTGTTGCAGAATGAGTGGCCAGACCTAAATTATCATTATCTCGGTCGAGCTGTGTATCGTGACCCGTACGGGCAATATACTGGTACATAGCCTGAAGTTTTAGGTTACAACCCTTAAAGAAATAATTCACACCCACAGCCGGCATATTCAGAAATCCGTCATCACCGGTACCATTACGGTTAAAGAAGTCATAACGCAAGGCAGCCTGCAAACGGGGAGCGACAAAGTAACCGCCCTGTACATAACCACCCAGGTAATTGTATGTCTCATTTATTTTCTGACGATCGGTGAAGCCCACATTCATATAGTATGCTTCGGCGCCCAGATACAGTTTATTCTTTAACATGGCAAATTCCACTCCCACACGGGTATCATTGGTACTTTCATTCTCACTTTCCACATTGATTGAAGCCGATACACCGAACATGATCTTATCTTCATTCAAACGGTTAGGATTACCTTGAGTGGACGGCATCACACCTTTAGGCATATAAGTAAAGCGCCCCGCATACAGTAAAGAAGGGATATGCCAATCATCACTCAGAGTTTTTGTAGCTGTATTTACAGAAGAACCGGTACCATTGAATAAACCTACTTCATAGCCAAATTTATCAGCTAACAATCCGTGAATTTCAACACCGAGGTCAAAACCGGTACCGATGTTAGGCGTTACCGCATTCAAGGAATAAGGCAGAATGACGGCGGAAGTCAATGATACTGGCAACTGCGGCAACAATGTTTCGCCCAACGTCGTCAGATAAGCATGTGAGAAAGGTGTTTTGAATTTACCGACACGCACGGCAAACTGTTTTTTAAGTTGTACATCGAACCATGCTTGTTGAAGCAATGCTCCCCCACTGGCAGCCGCATTGATAGAAAGATTAAAGGCTACTTTACCAAAAGCTTTACCAGTGAAGCCCAATACAGCATAGGGAATTGAGAAACCGGAATTAGCTACATTATCCTGATTGTATGCCTTATCCAGACCTTCATCATCGTACCAATTGAAATTTGCACAAGTCTGTACCAACAGATAGGGCTTGAATATAAAGTCTCCCTTCTTGGTTTCTATCGTAAATCCCTCTCTTCCGGCAAGTGACACTACACCGTTTTCTGTATCTTCTTCATGCTGTGCCATAGCAACCAACGAAAGGGCAGCCATTACAACCATTAAAATTAATTTCTTCATAATTGCTTGTATAATACTTATTGGTTTTATTGTTCGTTATTTGTTTTATAATGATTTCAGAAATGCGACCAAAGCATTACGATCTTCTTTACTCATCTTTTTGAAGAGATTTTTCGATGCTTCACCTTCACCACCGTGCCACATGATAGCCTCAACATAGTTGCGAGCACGTCCATCGTGTAGGAAGTAAGTATGGCCATTCACAGTTTCCTGCAATCCGATACCCCAAAGCGGAGTCGTACGCCATTCGTTACCGCGGGCCAAACCGCTTACATAGTTATCATTCAGTCCTACGCCCATAATTTCAGAGCCCATGTCATGAAGCAGGAAGTCCGAATATGGATGAATTGTCTGACTACCCAGCCAGGGAAGGCGGGTTCCGTTCAATAGTACAGAGCCACGTGGTTTTGTGTGCAAGGTGGTTACATGGCAGAGATGGCACTTCGCCTTATAAAAATTCTGCTCACCCTTGATCACTTGTTCATTATTCACATTGCGACGTGCCGGAACACTAAGGCTCTGCATGTAGAGATCTACATTCTCCATTTCTTCCGTAGATACATCCAACTGGGCATAAGAAAGTCCCATCATACTGCCTTGATTTACTTGTGCCTGTCCTTCACAGATTTCTTCGGGATAGCGGCTGTTCGTAACTCCCATATCGCTGGAGAAACCAAGTTCCACTGTCAGGTCGGCATGCTGTGCTTTATTACCGGACAAGCCTAAACTTCTCACTCCTCTCTCGGAGATATAGTTGCAACGGCCACTGATACCATATTCCGGATAATTGCTTTTAGCAGCCAAAGCTTCAATTTCAGTGGGATCGAGCGCCATCATTTGTCCCATACCTACGTGGCGCAGAGGAATACGCACCGTACAGAACAGGTCTTCGGGTTTGATACTGTCCGCATACCATTCATAAATAGAATAATTGGGTTTGCAGAGTTCATACGTCTCACCATCAGGGAACTGGAAAGTCTCATAGGTATATTCCACTTTCAGTTTTCCCTCGGGCTTCACACCATAAATAGCCTGATCATGAAGCACACGTCCATAATCCTGAAAGAAAGCTCCATTCTTACGACTAATATAAACCAACATAGACGAAAAGCCGGAGCTACCGGAACCACCTTCGCTCCACAAAGTAGGTTGCGTACGTCCGGCATTTCGGTGACAGCTACCACAAGAATAACCGGCATAAACCGGTCCCAGTCCTCCACCTATTCCATTACTACTGGTGCGGATATCATCATACAATTTGTCACCACGGGTGAAACGTTTATCGTATGCCCCTGTTATCCAGTCAGCAGACCTGTCATAAGCATAAGAAGAAGTCAGGAAGTTGGTAGCAGTACCGGCAGAGAGGGCAAAGCCGGCAGGTACTTCTATATTATCCACATCAATTCCATCATTTTCGCAAGCAAACAATGCCAGAAGCGAAAAACAGATTGGAAATGAGTATTTTAATAAGCCATTCATTCGTTATTGAATTATTATTGCAAAATACGTAACTAACATTTATCTTTTTAACGCAGATGTTGCGGAAACAACAGAATATTCATTATCCCGCTGTTTCCGCAAAATCTGATTTCTAACAAGTAAAAATCTTACTGAATGGTACGGGCTTCGCCATCTTTGAAGATCAAATATTCCAAAGTGTGGTAACCACGCAAAGCTTGTGCACCGGCAATTTTATCATCTTCTTCATCATAGTCACCATCCCAGTTCAAGTCTGAATAGTTACCGGAAGTCAGGATCTGTACGATACCATCCTGATCGAGTGGCCAGCTATCCATATTGGGGTCAAGACCTTTGTCGGCAACCGGACCAAAAAGGAATGCCTCACTGGTTTCCCACGGTGTACGAGCAGCAAGCCATGCTGTGGCGCAAGCCTTGAAGTTAGCATTGCTGGGAGAAGTACGGAATGTCTCAACAGCATCGAAAAGAGCCTGATTTCCCGCTTTCAAATCAGAGTAAGTAGGTAATACAACTACATCCACATAATTTTTTACGACTTCAGCCAACACTGTTTTATCAATACCTTCGATACAACTCTTCAAACTACCCTTGAGTACTCCCTCTAAAGTGGCACATGCTTCCATAGCAATTACTGCTTCCGGACTATTGATATTGTTGCGGAAAGGACTCGGGATAGCCCAAATTGCTGCTGCTGCATCATCAATCGCCTTTTTTACTTCAGTATCAAGATTAGCATTTACTGCAGCTACTGCTTTTGAGAGGGATGACTCGCTAATAGCTCCTGTACGTGTTCCGTAATAAGCATTGCGAATAGAATAGATATTGTTACGATAGTCTTCACGAGAATGCCAGCTATACCATGACTCTACAGCATACAAAGCCTTTTCTTCATTATTATGTATGAAAAGATCGTAAGGGTCACCAATTTTGGCAGTACCTACTTCATTGGCAATGTCTACACAGCCGTCAATCAACTGCTCAACACTCGTCAAAGCATCTTGATTCTTAAAGAAATCTGCATAACTTCCACCTTCATTGTATTTAACTGCCCAGTCATCATAAAGAGCAGTAGCATCATTCACCAACAATTGTGCAACTACTCGCATGTAATTTCCCCAACTACTTGCATTCTCTGCCGTATAGTCAAGATTTTTAGCGTCTATAGTCGTAGTGTCATCATCACTACAAGCCGTAATGGAACACATCATGCCCAATGAAAGAGCCGACAAATAAAAAAACTTTTTCATATTACTTAAACATTAAATTAATTATAAATACCTATTTGAACTATCTCTTGGTAAACCAACCGACATAAGCTATACCGATAGCAAATTCATTTTCATTGTTATATTTAGTCGATCCAAATACCTTGTTCGTACCAATATGACGGGTAGTATAATCGGCCTTCACAACCAGATTCGGCAATGCAAACCAGTTAACTCCTGCCGTCCATTTGCTTACCTGACAGCGTTTCTCCATTGTAGCTGAACCTTCTGCCTCTTCCTGCGGGTTGTAGTATTCATAACGGGCATAAGGATAAATAACCGGACATTTCTTCTGCGAGAAGAAAGCACTCAGGTTGAGACCAGCCTCCAAGCCATAGCACAGAGCATTCTTAGCTACATTACGCATAGCACCATGATAATAATTGGAGTTATTGGAAAGAGTAACCTTGCTGATCTTGGAAGAATTCTCTAAATCACCATAAATGATATTACCACGAGCGGTAACATATTTATTTTTATACTGTGCATCGGCAGAGTAGATTTTCACTGATGAGCGGCCTACGCTACTATACTTATAATTCTTATCTGCATTGGCCGTCACGTCATTACAATAGTAAAAAGCAGCACCTACACGCAGTCCCGGTACTCCTTTATAGTCCAGACGTGCTACATAAGCAGGCGAAGTAAAGTTATCTTGTTCAAAGAGTCCCTGCTTACCACCGGCAACCCAGTTATCGCGACCAAATCCATCAGCATTCAAGCCGGCAACAATCATTGCCTGATAATCAAAGCGCGCATATCCTTTACCAAAAGAGCCGAAGAATTCCAATCCTGTCTCATGCCAGGTAGAAGGAATAATTGTGGTTTCACCCTCAGGACGAGATGTTCCAAAGAAGTTGATAGGCTCATGGTGTGCATTGGTCAATCCCATAGGTACAATCAAATGACCGGCACGAACATTGAAAGCCGAATGTATCAGACGGGTAATGTGAAACTGCTCAAGAGCAACTTCTCCCCCCTTTTCCATTTCTGTTTCATACTCACCGTTTTCTGAATTCTCAAGTTCTGTTTCAATACCTACACCTCCTGCTTCAAACTCTATTTCAGCACCCAGTATCCACTTGGAATTAAACTTGTAGTCAAAAGCCAACACAAAACGAGGAATTGCAATGTTATTGCGATGATCACTGTTATCGACCCCACCATAGAAACGATTCGTTCCGTAGTTCATAAACTTTGCTACCATTTCTCCGTATCCACCAAAACGGAACTTTTCGTAGTCGTCATCTTTTGTTACCTGTTTTATTCTCTCTTTCTTTGCCGCAGTTTCAGATACCTCTTCTGTTGAGGTTACTTTTTCAGGTTCATTAGCCCGTAAAGTATTGTTAAAAAGCAAGAAACCTAAGGCGAATAAGCAAGTTAATTTTCTCATCTTTTATCTTAAATTTTATTGGCGCAAAGGTAGAGGGAGTTGAAAAAGCGGGCAATACCCAAATATGAGTATTGTGTTATTAAAAATAATAACAAGTAGGTACTTAAATGAACACTATTTCTTTTTGTTCTTTTTTACAAAACAGTAATTCACTAAAAAGACAGCTGCAAAGATCACAGCAATCCAAATAAAACTAATAAATATCAAATAGCGGTTATAAATGTATTCTCCTTCTTCAGGAACATGATTAAGCATGCATAGCAAACAGTTACACTGAGGATTATCAGCATCATGCGAAAAGTAAGAGTACAGTAAAAAAGATAAGCTACCTGCAAAAAGAATAATAATAGCTATTATTCCCCATCTCTTACAACTTAAAGGTCTGTCAATTGCCTTTTTATAATTCGTCAGTTTCACCATATAGTAGTCTATAGTTAGATAATACGCGCAAAGTTGCATGCTTTCAGTGACCTTGGCAATACCCAATAATTGTGATTTTTATAAAAATCTAACAAAAAACCATCATTAATGGGTATTTCAGGAAACGGGGATTCTTCCCTACTTTGCAGTCAAGAAATAAAACTTATGCAATACCCTAAAGATGACATACAAAAAGAAATTTTGAAAGCTGCCGAAAAGGTATTCCTCGAAAACGGCTTTCCGAAGGCTTCCATGCGCGAAATTGCGCAAGAAGCACAGGTAGGGTTGAGCAATATCTATAACTATTTCAAAAGTAAGGATGATATTTTCTGTACGGTGGTACGGCCTGTAATCAGTGCATTCGATAGAATGCTGCACGAACATCACGGTCGTTATGGAGCAGATATCATGGAAATGTATTCCACAGAATACCTAAGATATGTGATAGAAGAATACATGACATTGATACAAAAGCATCGCAAATTGTTGGTATTGTTATTTTTCCATGCACAGGGTTCTTCACTGGAAAACTTCAAGGAGAACTTCACCGAACGCTCCACATCACTCGTGAAAGAGTACTTCAGAGATATGAAAGAGAAACACCCGCAAATGAATATCAATGTAACCGACTTTTCTATCCACCTGCACACGGCATGGATGTTCACCATGTTTGAGGAATTAATCATGCACCGAGTCGGGGTAGAAGATTTGGAACAGATAGTCACAGAATACATCACATTCGAAGTAACTGGTTGGAGAGAGCTTATGAAAATATAAGCTCTCTCTTTTTTTGAATGAATCTGAATATTGTTCGTTTTTAAACACCGGAGGGAGCCAGGTTATAAGTAGAGGTCAACCAGGATGCCTATATGACTGAGTATATTATCATCCGTATTGATGGTATGAATCATCCGTATTGATTGTAGGAATCATTGGCATTGATTGTAGGAATCATTAGCATTGATTCTATACTCAGTATAGGAGTCATCACAGATTAACAGCAGGCACAGGCTATTACTCTTTATCCCTTAGCCCTGCAAAGAGTGAATGCCTGCCTCAAAAGAGAAAACTCACACTAAACAAAATTATAAATTATGAAAGAGAATTTCTCCATTGCCGGAGGGCGTATCCTGACGCTGATGAACGAACCGGAAATGCCAGGGAATAAAGAGGCTCCGGCAAGCGATGATATTACTTTCTACCATGTGCCATTCGGTTATCAGAAAAAAACAAGTACTGCATGATGTATCGGTAACACTGCGTAAGAATACACTCACCGCTCTGGTAGGTCCTTCGGGCAGTGGAAAAAGTACCATGCTGAAACTATGCGCACGCTTTTACGATCCGCAACAGGGGCAGGTTTTATTTAATGGAGTAGGCATGATGCGATTGCCCAAGGGGTATGATACGCAGGTCGGTGAAGGCGGTTGCACCTTGTCCGGTGGAGAGAAGCAACGCATTTCCATCGCACGGGCTATATTGAAAGAACCTCCCGTAGTGCTTCTGGATGAAGCAACGGCTTCACTCGATCCGGAAAATGAAGTGGAAGTACAGCGTGCCATCAATACCCTGATTGCGGGACGTACAGTAATCGTGATTGCCCATCGCCTGAAGACGATCAAGAATGTAATCATACTATTTTCCGCCACGACAATTTTATCGGCTGTCTTTCAGCCG